>CAYTDR010000357.1:0-7591 GCA_964436185.1 uncultured Candidatus Obscuribacterales bacterium
TGTGGAAAACGAGTTACTTCAGGACGCTCCGGAACTCTCACTCAGTGGATCTTCCGCGCTGACTTGTGCACTTGCGACAATCCGCTCGTTTTACCCTCTGCCAAAGGAAGGCGCAGCAGCTATTCGAGCGATGACAAAGAGGAAGCAGACGAGTCTGGTGCAGAACCTTCCGGACTGGAAGTGGATTCTAGATTTCCCGCCGAACGATACACCCCTCTTCGCCTTTTAGGCTCCGGAGCTTCGGGCTCGGTCTATTTGTGTCGCGACAAACTGCTTGCCAAGCGAGTCGCTGTCAAAGTTCTGAATAATCTGAGCGAAGAGGACCTCATCGCTTTCCAGAACGAAGCAAAGGCCACGAGCCATCTGCATCATGAAAACATCGTCAAAGTATTGGACTTTGGCGTCGTAGACTTCAGGTCCCCATACATGGTGCTCGAGTATTTGCCGGGAGCCAGCCTGGATAAGCTGTTGGCGACCGAAGGACCTCTGGAACCGGAGGCCGCTTTGGAGATCTTCCAACAAATTAGTGATGCTCTGTCCTACCTGCACATCCGCGGTATCTTTCACCGAGACTTGAAGCCAAGCAACATCATTATTAGCTCGTTGCACTCGGATGAACCAACCGTAAGAATCATCGACTTCAGCATCGGAGTGTTCAAAGGTCAAGCCGACAGCAAAGGATCTCGAGGCTCCTTCGCTGGCACACCTACCTACATGAGCCCAGAACTGGCAAGAGGAGAGCGCTTCGAAATCACGAGCGAAGTCTACTCGTTCGGTTGCGTGCTCTTCGAAGCCCTGACAGGCCGCCCTCCTTTTAAGGGTGAGCGATCGATAGAGACAATCTCCATGCATGCTCACGAACCTGTGCCGTCGCTCAGTGACTATACCTTGATGGATGTTTCGGATCGGCTCGACAGCCTGATTAGAACCTGCATGGCCAAGCTACAAGCGGACCGGTATCAGAGCTTTGAAGAGGTAAGAAACGCAATTATTGAAACCCAGCAAGTGCTGCAGGAGATGAGCAATACGGGTTCCGACATTTCGCTTCCATCCGAAACAGCGGCAACCAGACGGGTTGGAGGTCCTTTACTTATCGGGATTCTACTGCTGACTGGTACTGTTTTCGGTACCATGGCAATTCAAAACAATACACCATCCGGCAAAATCAATCGCCAAAGCGCGAATGCGCGTCACGTTCCCAAGCTCAAGGACGTAATGGCGACGATAGACACATTCAAGTGGCGACGTGGTTTCGATAACGCCGGAAATGAAGGCTGGGTATCCGGAACATCTGTAACCGACGAAGACTTCGAAGAACTAAGGAAGGAACATGAAGTATCCTACATCATTGTCACCGTTAACGATTCAGTAACCGGTAGCGGCCTCCGATATCTTGCAGACCGCGCTGTGCGTGGACTGTCACTACAGTCCACTGCGATAAATGATGAAGGTCTATCGTGGATCTCGAAGGTCAAGACACTGCAAACCTTGCGGATATCACTGACAGGACAATTGACTGTCGCAGGTTTTAAGCACCTCCTTGATCTGCCGCTACTCTGCGAGCTGGACACGTGTGTTCTATCATTGCCTGAAGGCGCAATCGATGTCATCGCCCAAATAAAAGCGATGCGAATTCTGAGCTTGTATAACGCCAAGCACGTCACCACAGAGGACGTAGGGAAGATCCGAAGCCTTCCTCATCTGCACTTTATTGACCTCTCCGGCACTGACCTGACCAACGAGATTATTCCGATACTTGCATCAATGAAAAATCTTACGGAGATTCGGCTGGCACAATTGAATCTTACCGACGAGAATCTCGAGATGCTGAGCAAGTTGCCCAATCTCGCCCGACTTGATCTGAGCAATACGCCTATTACAAATCGGGGGCTGGAAAAGATTAGTGCCTGCCGAAGACTGAAAACCATCTCCCTGCAAGGTTGTCGGAACGTTACCGGAGCGGGAATTGGCAGATTGCGAAAAACACTTCCGCGGCTGAAAATTCTCCGGTCAAATAGAACTCAGGACGTCCTGATCGACTCGCTATCTCCCTTAGAGAAAGACTAATCGGCAGGCCGGTATCAGTAAATGGCACTCCAAACAGGCTTAGTTATTGATAGTAAGGTTGTGCCGGTGGTGGTCCGCCAGGATATGGCGGCGGATATTGTGGCTGCCCGTAAGCGGGAGGCGGATATTGCGGTGCACCACCGGTAGTGACCTGAAACGTCTGGTCGACTCGAATCGGCAGCTCGCTGCCCGCCGTTATCTTTACCTCCGATCCCTTACGCACGCCCGCGCCTACCAGACCGGCGCCACCACCGATAGCGGTGCCGAATACGGCACCCATGCCAGTGGCTTTGCCAACACGACCGTTGGAGGTCGCGCCTACAATTGCACCGAGGGCGGTGCCTAAGGCAGCCCCAGAACCGGCTCCTACAGCAGTCGTGAGCGCCCCTTTTCCCACTCGCCCGGCAGTCGTGCCTCCGGTTAGTTTGACTTGCGTCGTATCCACAGACCCGGAAAGAGGTACTTGCTGCCCGCCGGGAGTAACCAATTGAGTAAATTTGACGTCCACTTTTCCATTGGCACCAAACTTGAAACGCTTGGCAGAAACGACATTAGTAATCTGCCCAATCAATCTGCTGCCCGCCGGAATTACTTCTGAGCCGCCGGAATACACCGGTTGCGATATCGTTGCTTCGATTGTCTCACCAGGCTGAGAAGAGCCGGAGTTAATCGTGTTCTTCAATGAGGCACTAATCATGGTGCCGGCCGCAATCGTCGCCACACGTGCGGTGAGCATTTGGGAATAGGGATAGGCACCTGGCTGCGGAGGCATTGCTTGATTGGGATACGGATAGGGATTACCCGGTTGAATGTAAGCTCCCGGAGGTGCTGCTGCTACTTGCGGTGGATAGCCGGGATATCCGCCCGGAGGTCCCTGCGGAGCCTGTGGCTGAACATACATGTCTTGCCGTTGCACCTGCCCCTGGTACTGCGGTGTAACCTGTGCATAACCTGAAGGCGCGCCGGGAGCACCAGTCTGCCAACCGCTTTGCGGCGGTTGCTGCGGTTGCTGCGCTTGACCGGCAGGAGGTTGTTGTCCCTGGGTCGGTGGAGGTGGTTGTCCTCGCTCCGCGTTTTCGGTCGCCTGAGCGATGTTTTCTCGATTGAGATAGTCATAGAGATTGGCGAGAATCACTGCGGTTTCACCGCGAGTGGAGATGCCGGTGGCATCGATTACCTTGGGATCTTTGACGACCAGAATGCCGGCTTTGGCAGCTTTGGTAATACCCGCTTTTGCCCATTGGGGGACCTTGGCGCGATCGTTGAACTTGTTCATCACCTCGGTAATGCTCTTCTCGTCAGGATTCGGCTGGTTGATCGCCCTGGCAAGAATGGAGATCATCTCGCCCCGTTGAATGAACTGTTTGGGACGAAAACCATCTTTGTAGCCAGAAACATAGTTGTTCTGCCTGATAATCTCGACTGCTCGATAGTAGGGGTCGGTAGTCTTGACGTCCGAAAAACTGGACGTCTCCGCTACTGGCTGGTTCTCCAGTTTGAGCACCTTCACCAACCAGACCGCCAGCTCCGCTCTCGTAATCGGCTTTGCCGGATTGAACTTGCCGTCTTCGGCTGGTGCGATGATGCCCCGATCAGAAAGATTGTTGATATATTTTTCGCCCCAGAATCCCGTCAGGTCTAGATATCGAGCTGCTTCGACGGGCAGTCCAGAACCGGCGAGCAGTACCACCAGTACCATCACCATCGACCTGTTCTCAAGCTTCTTTTTCAGTCGCATGATCCGCCTCGAAGCCCACGGAAAGGGGCAAGAATACATTCTTATCTTACCCTTGGCGCCAAAAACCTATCATATGCGGTGTTGTCAGACATCACGGCAAGCGTGTTTATACGAGCGAGAGGAGTGCGAGCGGTTGTCAACTCATCTTGCTTGATTTTACCGAATCAGGTTCAGGAAGCGCGTTTAGAACATGCGCCAAAACGCCAGCGGTCCCTGAGGGAACTGGCGATCTGTCGTTTTTAGTTTCGCTGATTTACTCTCTTACGACGAGAGGTGTTGAACCAGAGATTTGCTCTGCTCTTCGACCGACTTAATCAGACCCTCAAGGTTGATTCGCTGACCACGTGCTGTCAACACCACCAGGTAGTGATTGGCAGCTTCGATGAAGTGAAGAATTCCCTGGTCAGTGAGCAATGTCATCTGAACCAAGTTTCCCCTGTTCATTCTCTGAATAGAGACGTCATTGTTTGAGAACAGAGTGGCAGAGAGCGCACCAATAGTAGTCACTTCAATGTCGGGCGGCAAAGAGGTGCAAACAACCGATCCGTCTCGACCTACCAGAAGGCAGCCTAATATTCCGTGCTTTCCGTTGAGCGAAGCAACAAGCTTTCGAACCTCATCGCTAATTTCTACCATTACATCTCCTTGAGGACTGAACGAATCACCTCAGTTTATTTTTTCTCTTTTTTAGGGCTTTTTGGCTTATCTTTCTCTTTTTTGCTTTTTTCTTTGCCCTTGTCTTTGTCCTTGTCTTTGTCGGAATCGGAGCTGCTGTCCGCTTTTTCCTCGTCGCTCTCTTCGCCTTCCTCAGGTTTTGCAGCTTTCAATCTTTTCAGATCAAGAACATCCACCCAGGGTTCGTCAAGAGCAGTGGAAAAAACTTTGCCTGTCACTTCAATGGTATCGCCCTGCTTGAGCTTGTTGAGCATTACATTAGTAGGGTCTTTGGGATCCTTCTCGTCAGGAATCAACATTGCCAACTTGAGCTCAGAGTAGGGAACTTTGGAGCTCGGTCGTAGCACGAGAAACGATATATATTTTTTGGGATCCCTGAAGGCTGGCTTATAGCCAAGGGCCAGATTAGAAAAGGCAAAAAATTCCGAGGTAAACTTGACGTTTTTGTTGAGATAGTCTTTTGGATCTTCGACAAGTTTCGAACTTGTGATTTCTGTCACATTAGTGATTGGTGGCTTCGGTTTTTTAACCTCGGCGGTCTTCTCGTCTTTATCTTTATCCTTGTCTTTGTCTTTTGCTTCGTCTTCATCAGACTTAGTGGATTTACTAGGTTTTTTTGCTGCGCTCTTGGCATCTGAAGTGGTCGATTTTTTTGCCAACAATTGTCCAGATCCGCTCAGCGACTTGCATGAGCCCACATCCTTCGGCAATCCAAGCGCAGCGGTCGAATAGCATACCGACCCTGCCAACAAAATCACGGCACTCAACCAATTTCCTCTAATCATTCCAAAGGCTCCACAGAGGGGCTAACTTAAGACACTTTCAAGTTTTCCATATTACCAGAACGCTATGCTCGTTGCCGACCTCATGTAATATTGAGCGCTGGTAGATTGAACTTTTGCGGTTGACCTGGCTGAGGATCTTGCGTTTTCAGTTGGGCGGGTGGGGAAATGTCCACGATTAATGATCCTTCGACAACAGGCTTTATTGAAGAAAAGCTCTCTGGTTTGATGCGTCAATACTGGGATGTCAAAGCACGGCATCCGGAGTCGCTTTTGTTCTTCCGGGTCGGTGACTTTTATGAGATGTTCGACTCTGATGCACAGGTGGCGTCGAGAGAACTAGACATAACTCTGACCTCTCGGGCGGAGCCGTCATACACAAGTGGACGTGTTCCGATGGCGGGAGTTCCCTATAGGGCCGCAGATGCTTATCTGGGGCGACTTCTGGCTCGAGGCTACTCGATCGCCATATGCGAGCAGGTAGGAGTTGCTGGCAAGGATAAGGGCCCATTAGCACGGGAGGTGGCTCGTATTCTGACACCGGGGACGGTGCTAGAGTCTCATCTTCTACCCGGCCGTGAAAACAACTATCTTGCAGCGATCGTTCAAGACAACTCGATGAGAGGCAACCCGGATCCATTGAAGAAGGGTTGGGGACTCGCCTATGTAGATGCTTCTTGCGGAGAGTTCCGCGTTGCTCAATTGAGTGAAGAGGAACTTTTGCTGGAACTCGGTCGCATTTCGCCTCGCGAGGTGATCGTTCCCTTGCGGGTCGTCAAACCAGGTGAAGGAGAGGTCGTCGCAAAAGAGCTTCCGGATGCGCCCGAGAGCGTCCTTCGCGATTACCGCGTGACTGGGCGTTCCGCGTTATATTTTCAATACCAACCGGCGACACGAAGGATATTCGATACTTTCGGCGTGACAACACTGGAAGGCTTCGGATGCCAATCCATGCCTCTGGCGGTGGGAGCTGCCGGCGCCATACTCGAGTATCTCGACCATACGCAGGGCACCGATCGGCCGAAGTTCGACGGCATCTCTACCTACAGCCCCGCCGGGCATCTTGTTTTAGACGCGAACACCAGACGCAATCTCGAGCTGACAGAAACGTCAAGAGACCGAACATTTCATGGCAGCCTTCTCTGGAGCCTGGACAAGACAAGGACATCGATGGGCGCACGCCGGCTCAGACAGTGGCTTTTGAGCCCGCTTTTCTGCACCACCGGCATCAGCCAGCGGCAGGACTGCCTGGCTGAGCTAATCTCATCCAGAGAGCTAAAGGATGCTCTACACTCTGCGCTTGGCAAGCTGTCTGATCTGGAGAGGCTTGCCGTTCGCCTCACCTCGGGCACGGTCTCGCCAAAGGATCTGGCCGCCATACGAGCATCGCTGCAGGTTCTACCCGAGATCTCTGATTGCGTTCGGACCGCGCAAAGCACTTATCTGACCGCGCTGGCAGAGCCTCCACAGTCGCTTCTGCTGCTCGAGGATCGCATAGCAGCAGCGATCAAAGAAGACGCACCACGAGAGATCACTGACGGCAATATTTTTGTCGACGGCTACAATGAGGAGCTCGATGAGATCCGTTCATTGCTAGGCGGAGGCAGAGATTGGATCGCTGAGTATCAGAAAACCGAACAGGCACGAACGGAGATAAAGAGTCTCAAGGTGGCCTACAATCGTGCCTTCGGATATTACATAGAGATCACGAAAGCCAATCAAGCAATGGCTCCGGCAGACTATATTCGCAAACAGACTCTCACGAACGCCGAGCGCTACATCACTCCGGAGCTGAAAGAGTATGAGGCGAAAATACTCAATGCAGAGAAGAACCAGTCTGACGCAGAATATAAGCTGTTCCTCGACCTGAGAATAGAATTGGCTTCGCTTGGTCCGGCTCTTCAAAAAGTAGCATCCACTCTAGCCGATCTGGATGCCATCCTCTCACTGTCTGTGGTGGCAGCAGAAAATCGGTTCGTCAGGCCGGAGGTCAACGAGTCACTCGTGACCACGATTAAACAGGGACGCCATCCTGTTCTCGAGCAAATTCTTCCCATGGGAGCCTATGTCGCCAACGATGTTGCATTAAAAGGATGCGGTGATGACAATCAATTGATTGTTTTGACCGGACCGAATATGTCGGGCAAGTCAAGCTATCTGAGACAGGTTGCCTTGATCACCATCCTGGCACAGATGGGATCGTTCGTGCCGGCGGAGAGCGCCCAGATCGGTCTGGTCGACAGAATATTCACGCGCATCGGCGCGGTCGATGATCTGACTTCCGGACAGTCGACATTCCTTGTCGAGATGAGCGAAACCTCGCAATGCT
>CAYTDR010000358.1:0-7587 GCA_964436185.1 uncultured Candidatus Obscuribacterales bacterium
AGGAGGCAGGAGGGCGCCGCAGCTGCTTGATAGAACTTCCATGGTCGGCAGCCGGCATCGCATTCATTCTCACCTGCCAATGGGAGGCGAAGGCGGAAGAACCCGTATGGACGCTTTACGAAGATGACTATGGGACGTCGAAAGTTTTGTGGACACAATCCTTCCCCGCTCATGAGATAGAGTTCATGTACGACATTTTGGTTATGTCGGCACCGAAACAGGCTGACACGGCGACCAGTGTAGAAGACCTTCTGAAGGGTGATGGTGGCGCCGCTGAATGGCGATTCGATGACAATGAAGAATCTTATATCGACGACTCACAGGCGATTAGTGGGCCTCATTTAGACCCCACCCCCGCACAGCCGAATCCACGCGCCAGTCAAACCGGGCTTCCGCAACAAGAGATGCCCGACATGCAGCAGTATCAGATGCCGCCCGGGGCACCATATCCGTATCCAATGCCACCAGGCTACCCATATCAGATGCAGCCGGGGCAGATGATGCCTTATCAACAATATCCGATGCAGCCAGGCATGCAGCCCATGCAGATGCAGCCTGGCATGCAACCGATGCAGATGCAGCCTGGCATGCAACCTATGCAGATGCAACCGGGTATGCAGTCGGGAATGCCTGGAGGTTATCCGGGTCTTGGTCCGCAAGGTATGCAAGCACCGCCGACTCCGTTTCCGCCAACAGCCACCACCGATGATTCCAATCTGACACCAGTGGTAATCCCACTTGATTATCATCTTCTCGACAAGCGCCCCAACATGCTTTTGGGCACCATGTTGGTCGATGCTGGTTTGCTCAACGGCAAATCATTGGAAGCAGCTCTGAAACTGCAGGACCTGATTCGAGAAAACAAGCTACCAGCTACGAGAGCACCAGCTATTCTCAAGAAACACCACGAGAAAGGCTCCAAGATCGAAGAGTATGTCACTCCGATGGACAAAATGTCCGACGAGCCGGCTCCGAAACCGAAATCCGCGGCCAAACCTGATAGTTCCAAAGCGCCGTCCGGACAGCCGCAGAAATCTGGCGGCGGCGGTGGTGGTGGTGGTGCAGCAGGAAAACGCAACTTAAAACCAGCCTTCGATCTGATCCAGAAAGCCGGAGTTCTTACTGATTCAGATGTGGAAGACGCCCTTGGTGTGCGAAGAAAGCACGGAGGCGATCTGGTCAACATACTGGAAGCAGCCGGCAAGCTCAACCGAAAGACAGTTGATGCAGCGTTTATTTGTCTGACTCTGATTCGTGAAGGGCTGATGAAGCCTGATAAGTGCTATATCGCGCTCAACTATTGCAGCCGCATGCGAGTCGGGTTCGACGAGGCGCTGGACGAAATGGGGTGGGACAATCCAAGGAAGCTCCGGTCGGACTTGCCACTATAAGTAGGGCGCCACAGTTCGCTGAAGGAGAATCCTAATGCCTAAACAGCGGAGACTGGAAGACCCATTCGAACTTATAAGAACCGCGCGAGAACAGGAGTCTACGGGCCAGTTCAGTCTCGCACAGCGGTCTTTGAAGCTGGCAATTGGCGCTGCGGATAAGCTCCCACTGGACGACTATCGAGCCAACCTGGTGCAGATAGAGAGTCAGTTGCAAGGCAACGCAGAGAAGACGAAATCCATGTGTGAAGGACTGGAATTCGAAACTGTGCGCAAGGCGTATCACGAGCTTCTGTCGATTCGTTTCCTCACTCGGGTAGAGCTGGCTAAGCTCTTTGTTCGCCAACAGAAGTTGAAGGACGCGTTGAAAGCACTCGAAGATGCTTTCACATGTCCGGTCGAACGTGACTGCCTTGCCACCGGTTCCGTACTGGAGCTCGAGGAGAGAGCGCGAGAGCTGAGACGCGATCTGGAGACAATCTGCGGTCCACGTCATGCAGACGAAATCTTCGATGACCTCTTCCATAAGCTGGACAAAAACAACGATGGCTTCATCGACAAAACGGAGCTGCGGGCTGCCAAACTAGATCTGTCGATTGATTCGAAAGGTCAGGCGCTGATTCGATATCTGCTTCATCACTATGATGAGGTGATGAAATCCTCAATAGATGAGTTTCTTGGCGAATGGTCGGGTATTACCAAAGAGGATGTGAAACAGTTTCAGCAGAATCAAGCTGAGTCATGACAGCTCTTTCGCTTACCCATCAAACGTACTATCGTTCGTCTAGGTCCTTTCCTGGGTATTATATTGCAAGGCAGGGAGCCGAGCATGGGAAAAAAAATCCTCATAGTCGACAAGGATCCACAGTTTCGCAAGTTGATCGCACCTATCTTCGAGAGCCGCGGTCACACAGTTTTGCAGGTCGAGAACGGTGCGGAAGGCAAGCGCGTAATAGGAGCTGAGCGTCCGGATCTGGTCATCATCGGCTCACCTCTACCGGACCAAACTTCGAGCGAAATACTGTCTGATATTAGAGAAAAAGAGGACAGTTTGGATCTGGTTTTCGTAGCCAGTGACAAATCTGAACTCCAGGAGCTGCGTCCGCGGCTAAAAGAACTGAACATAACAATATTCGCCAATAAGCCTCTGATTCCTTTTGTTTTCGGAGCTAGAGTCGAGTGTCAATTTTCTGGGACCGATGCCGATGCACAGCAGAGAAAGCTAAAAGACTTCGAAACAATGTTCATGGCTCTGGTGACAAAGTACGCGCGTGTACTCCCGGAGAAGCTATCCAGTCTGGGTAAGGCTATCGAGGATTCTAAAGCCAGACCTGACAACCAGGAGCTGCTCGAGGAGGTTCGCGGTCAGGCGCACAAGATTAAAGGCACCGGAGGGTCGCTAGGATTCCGGCGTGTCGGCGAGCACATGGCATTCATCGAAAACGCCGCTGTAGACATGGCACAGATGCCCATGGACGAACGTGCGCATACCTGGGCGGAAGTAGATCGCCGTCTGGTGGAGGCTCAGATTGACGGCAATGCCGAAGCCGACGAGGTAATGGAGGCTGTCAAAGGCAAAGAGCAAGAGGACTACGATCGGCAGCCTGCATTGGCGCGAATTTTAGTAGTTGACGAGGATATGGGGTTTCTCGAGATTGTCGAAAAGCTGGGCAAAGAAAGTCTCGTGGAAATTGTCAAAGCAACGAACCCGGCTGAAGCGCTTGCACAAGCCGTCATCTTTCCTCTCGACGCAGCTCTGATCAATTTGCACACCCAACAACCAGAAAATGGATTCCGACTAGCACGAGATCTCAGGTCTCTGCCCAGCTACGATAATCTGCCTCTGGCATATATATCTGATGGAGGGTTGGCGCGAGACCAGGTCGAGGCCGCATTCTCGGGTGCATCTCTCTACCTCGATAAACCATTCCATTCTGATTCTCTAGAGAAGGCTGTTCAGCACCTGGTTGCCATCCGTACTGGTGGCAGGCCGCGCGTGCTGGTGACTGATGACGATGAGTTTTTCGCTAACACTGTCGGGCTCGTACTGCGAAATGAGGGCATGATTGTTCGCACACTTACCGATCCCAACGTAATACTGGATGTGATGCAGGAGTTTCCTCCCGATATGCTCTTGCTGGACGTAATGATGCCTGGAATAACGGGATTCGAAGTCTGCCGCATGCTACGACAAGTACCTCGATGGAGAGACCTGCCGATAATTTTCCTTACCGGTCAGACCGGCGTAGAAGCACGGGTTGAAGCGTTCCGTTGCGGCGGTGACGACTACCTGCCGAAACCGGTAGTCAACGAAGAGCTTCTCACAAGAGTGAAAGTTCGCCTCGATCGAGCGAGGATGCTGAAAGAGCGTTCCGACAAGGACACAATTACAGGTCTTCTTTTGAGGAGAGCTTTCTCTGAGCACCTATCGGCCATTCTTGCCGAGTCGCAGCGATTGAAGATCAACTTCACCATTTGTTTGCTCGACGTCGATCATTTCAAGAAGGTCAATGATACGCATGGACACCTGGCTGGTGACCGCGTGCTTGCAGGTTTAGGGCAACTCTTGTCCAGGCGCTTTCGAGTAGACGATCTGCGAGGACGGTGGGGTGGTGAGGAATTCATTCTGGCGTTCAGAAGAGAGAAGAAGGAGATTCTGCACAAAGCCATCACGCGCGTATTGCAAGAGTTCGGCGATACCCTTTTCACTGGCGACGAAGGAGAAGAGTTTTGCTGCACCTTCTCTGGTGGACTGGCAACCTATCCTGATGATGGCGATTCCATATTCGAGTTGATTCAAACTGCTGATAAACGGCTCTACGTAGCGAAAGAGTCCGGTCGTAATCGCATCGTCTTCGAGGGAGAAGTGCCTTCCTCGATAAAAGTACACTGACTCGCCAAGTCGCGTAAGGAAATCAGAGCTCGATCGCCGTGCACCTGATGTGGTGGCATGATGCAGGAAGTAAGCACTCTAAACTTTGAACCTGCGAAAGTATGTTCGCGTTCAGCCAGGAGCGTAAAATGCTTTCAAAGAACAAATGGCTTAGTAGATAGAATGGCCGGCTACAAGTCGTAGCGCTGTTTACCAGTCGTCTTCCTGCTTCTTCTGCTGTTCTTTTCTGGTTACTTCTTGTTGTTTCTTGAATTCTATCCTGCGCTTCTCAGTTGCCGCTCGTTGTTGTTCGTATTGGATGAATTTGAACGCGTCTTGATACTGCTTTGCGTATGGCTTACCACCCGGAAGTGATGCCGCTCTTCGCAAATATTCGACGGCTTTAGGGAAATTCTTCGCTCGCAGATAGACTTGTCCTAACGTTCCTGCGTACTCAGCATTCATAGGATCGTTAGTAGCGGCCTTTGTGAGGTAGGGAATTGCGCCACCCTCAGTGCCTCCAGCAGCCAGATATCGACCGTATTTGAAGTTCATATCGGCGTCGTTCGGGTTGTAGCTCAAGAGCGTCTTGTATTCGCCGATGGCGTTTGGACGATTGTTCTGGCTAAGATAGATGTCGAGCAGATCCGTGTGGATTGTCTCTCTCCGTCTCTGCGCTTGTTCCGGTGGCACCTTAGCTGAAGCTGGCACTACAGATGATACCGGAATCGCAACTGCCAGGATAAGTAATAGATTCAGAATTTTCATACGCTCGTCTCCATGAAGATGCCTACTCAGCGTGTTTGACCCTTATGTTGCTCGATAATTTTCAGCACTTTGTCCAGGTTATCTTCGTTGTATTCGAGCCGACCGAATGATCCGTGATAAGTTTCGAACATGCCATCAATCGGAACAGCGTTCGGGATGAAGATAATCCATTTCGAGCCTTTCGCCGGCATCAATGATTCGGAGAACTTCCAATCGGCAGGTTTCGGTTGGTTTACCTTCTCATGAAACTCGTACCTGACTGGCAAGGACTTATTGAGGGGTGGTCCTTTGAGAAACTCTTCGATGTGGTAGTTGGCTCGTGGCGGTTTGAAGTAGGTAATCATACCTTCGTGCTCGTATCCTTTGTATTCACATACAAGAATAGCTTCGCTGGTAAACGCATTATCAAGGGTGAGTCCGTAGGTGGAGCTGTCATGATGAACTTCTCCCTGCGACACTTCTTTTCGTTTCGGAACCGGGGCAATCTTGACTAATTTCGGAACAACTACTTCACCTTTGACCAGTTCCCTCTGAATGATGCTCTTGGTCATCAGTTTCTTGATTTTTCTATCCACCAGAGACTCTTCATCCACGGAGGCAAGAGCTATATTCAACATGGGCTCCGAATCGTTGTAGCGATTCAGGTGATAGAGAGCCTCTCCAAACTCGTACGGCAGTTGCGTCTAGTCTGCCGGATTCTTCTCGAATAGATGCTCGAGGGCGAGGGCCGCTTGGTCCCAGTGTTTCAGCTTGGTAGCGGCCTGATAAAGGCCAAAGTAGAAGTCTTCCGTTGACGAGCTCATTCCGATTAGCTGCCGGTATTTTGACTCGGCAGTCGCGTAGTCGCCCTTCTTCATAGCTGTTGCAGCGTCATGGGCAGCCCTGGATATTAGAACTGAGCCGTAATAGCCCACGTCGTCAGATTCAAGCGCTGAATAGGCGCAGGTCTGGGAAGATACAGCTAGAAAGGCACTCAGTTGTGCTGCCAACAAGAGGCGACGGAATTGATTTTCACCAGACTTAGACTTTCGTTTCTGATTTTTACGGTTACTGGATTTAAACATCTCTTCTTTCTTCCTCACGCTACAAACACGAACCCAGCCTCAGGTAGCTAATAGCCATTTTCCACATTTCAGATGAATCTTGCCACTTCTCACGTTAAAACTTGAGATTTGTTGCCCCTTCATCACGCTTTCGGGACCATCGTCTCAACCGACTTATCGGCAACCGACAGCATTTTTCCTGACACAGACGCTTCGATCGATCTCATTACTGCACCAAGACCTGTGGCCAATTTACCGGAGTTGAACTCGCTACCATCACCATTCAACTCTACCTGAAACCAACGTGGATGCTCCACAGGGACAGCCATGAAATGCGATGCCCACTCGTCAGCGCAGCCAAGGACAAGGGCATAGGGTAAACCCTCGAGAAATGCGTTGGGGTTTTGTTCCAGCAGAGTCTTAATCTGGGCATCCTGGGCCTGTCTGATGAATCGAACGAATCCGATTGTCTTGATAGTCGTCTTAGAGCCTTTCTCGCTGCGGGTCGGCATCACATGGGCTGCAAACCAGAGCATTGCGGCTGCCAGCATCAGCCCTTGCGTGAGGGGAAGAACGCCGAAGCCTCCGTGCGTAGCGAATAGAATGATAGTGGCAATAGTGAGAATAGTGATAGCAACGGCGAAATAGCCGAGTTTCACCATGTCCGGAGAGCCAACCAGATAACCCGCATTGACGAGATGGTCGTAAATACCCGATTGCAGGTAGGAAATCTTGCCAGCCAGCGCATCATGCAGCTCTTCTACGCTCACCCGGGAGCCGACCGCGGTTCGTCCTTCAAACATGGATTCCAGAAATCTAGCCTCAAACGGACGCAGCGGCGCGGCATCCGCTCCTGGCTGCTGCCTGACAAACGAGTAGGTGGACCGTTGGAAATCCCTATCTTTTTTCTCTTCGATGACCAGGTACCCTCTAGCCGCCAGGTCGATAATCGTGGCCAGGACGTCTTCGAAATCGCATTTCTCGTCGATCAATGTCCCTATTTCGGCAGGAGAGAGTTCTGTCGGTGGTCGTTCTTCATAAGCCCTTTCTTGTGGATGTTTGTCCACCATTCCGCAGTACCACCAGACCGCCAACAGTCCTAGCATCACTATGCCTGGAATGATGAATGCGGGCCACAAATCGGCTAGAATCCAGGCGGTGATCATCAAAAATGACGGTGGAGCGATAGCCCCTTTCGGAAAGCCGAACGACACATTGAAGTTCTCGCCAGGCTCGATCGGTCCGGCAGCCATGTAAATCATCTCTTCATCGACTTCGACCACTGGCACGTCGCTGCGTTTGTTTTGAAAAGTGGCGTCGTTTCTGACATGAGCGGTGCTCACACTAGCGGGCGGAAAGAGCCGAAGCGTCGACTGAGAAATGGTTGTGTGGTTATTGTTGCCGCAGATGTTCCAGTAAAACTCAGGCGTGCCCTGACCGTAGTTGAATGCGTGCCTGAGAATGTAGTGAATTCGGTACGTTTGAGTTTCGGATTTGTCTACCAATTTGTCATCTA
>CAYTDR010000359.1:0-5601 GCA_964436185.1 uncultured Candidatus Obscuribacterales bacterium
GTTTGAGCAGATTATCAGCGCAGAATGATCTACGCTTTGAGGTCTTCGATACACTGTCTCAATCCGGAGACATCCTCTTCCGGATCAATCGCCGCCACTCTCTCTAAACAGTCAATTGCCTGGTTGAAATCACCTTCGACAGCTGACAATCTTGCCAAATGCATCCATGCGTTGACATAGTGTGGGTTGATCTCCAATGCGCTCTGCAGGATTTGACGCGCTTTTTTGAACTCTCCAGTGGTGATAAGAAGTGAGCCGAGATTGCCAAAGGGCCACTCAAAATAGGGATACTTCTCTGTAAGCGATTCAAACTGCAGCCGAGCGGCTTCGAGTTGCCCATCGGCCATCATCAAGTTGTAACCCTGGATGTTGCCCTGGACTGCAAAGTGCGGTACAGGATTTCTTGGTATCTTGGAACGAAGAAAGGCGAGCGCTCTGGTACCAGTCGGACCATCCGGATCTAGCGTCATCGCTTCCGTAAGAGCATCTCTTGCTTGTTCGGTCCATCCAGCAGCTTTGTATTTTTTTCCAAGTTGAAGATATTCGTCTGCAGTCAGATTCTCGGGTACATCGCTCGGCGGCGCTTCCATGCCTTTCTTCATTTGTTCGAGTGCACTGTGCATCCCTTCCATTACTTTAGTTATCTCCTCTGGTGGCAGATGGAGTTCTTTCAAATGTTCTTCAACAGAAGCCATGATCTGGTCTCGTTCCTCATCGGTTTCGGCTGAAGCCAAAGCCATCAGTGAACCCATCAGCCCAGCGCCGGCATTCATTCCTTTCTCGTATTCTTCCTGCTTCTGGCGCTCTTCGGAGTCCTCCGCTAATTCACCAGCGGCCTCCTTTGCTCGTTGTACCGCCTGCATTGCCAGTTCCGGATTACCCATCAGCGAGTAAAGCTTGGAAAGCCGGGTGTATTCCTCAGCAGTAAGGTTGTCTGGCAGTTCGATGGGTGGTGGAAGGTGCATATGAAACCTGAGAATTGGAGATATTGCAATTTAACACCAGAGCTACCTGCATCCATGTGTTTTTTCATGGGGCTTTAACTATTGCGTCCAGAATGTTGCCGGCTCAAGAGTCAATCACGATAGGATAGGACTGTGATTGACGGAGGGAAGCTATTGGAGATGTCCGTTACTCAGTATACGGAACGAACAAGTCAGTAATACCCTTTGGGATCACTTTTCAGCGACGTTGAGATCCATCCTTAAGTCATTGAACAACGGAGCCGCGATGTAGTTACAGATGAACGTTATTTTGCTGGTTGATTAGCCTTATCGTCCACGGTCATATACTGTACTAATGTCCATAAGGAGATGAAGTGACACCCGAGGACCTGGATAAAATCCTCAAGAAGAACGATGTCCAAGCTTGTCTGGCGTTCTTCTCTGACATGTCTGAGGCTAAGCGGAAGCTTCTGGCAACTCGAGCCGACGCCTGGCTTAAGGTTGTGCTTTCAGTTGCCGCCGATGCGGTGCCGGTGTGGTGGACGCAGAGCGCCTCATTGGACCGGGCCAGGCAGACTAAGGAAGAGTCCAATCGATTGAAGTCTGAGCTCCCTAAGCAAGCGCAGGACCTTGCTTGCGTCGAGTGCTGCAGGATTGCTGTACTTGCCACAGCAAATTTAACTGAGATAAGGAAATTCGGAGAGGAGGGCGTGCCGACTCCGGAAAACGCTTTTGCTGTTCTTGCCGCTCGCAAGCCGAAGTGGCTCGATAAGTGGATGAAGTTTGCCTGCAAAGAGAGAACCTTTACCCACTGGTTGCTCATCCGGCGAATGGAGCGCGAAGGGCTGGCGGAGTTGGAGGCAGATTCAAACTACTGGTCTGGTATGGCAATGGGTTTGCCGCAAAGGAGTGAAGCCCTGCCATCGGCTTTCGATGATGATTTACAACTGTGTGACATGCTCTGGAGCATGTTAGACGACGAGCCTACGATGCTGCTTCTTTCCGGTCTACCGAACGTACCGTCGCCGGAGGGTTCTTACGATTATCGATCGACCCTCGGTCTTGATACCAGCGAGTCGAGAGAACGAATTTTCGTGCGTGCTGCGGATGCCTGGGAAGAAGCGATACCGCATTTGATGGCGAAGACTACGATTGACAAGACAAAGCTCAACGATTCGATGGTTTATTGGCTGAATCGGCTTGGAGCGGACGATCAGGAAAGTACAACAGTCAACCTGGGGACTCGATTTAGTTGGTTCGGCGCTGTTTATGCTTCGATAGAGAAAGATGAAAAGCTGAAGCGGAGAAATCTTCCTCGAATTGTGGGATTGCTCAATGCGCCGAATCGATTCGCTATTCGCTGGGCCATAGAAAAACTCCGGTCTTACGATGCGGAGTTGTTGCCGGTGGACGACATTGGTGCTGGGATGGCAAGCCTTTTTCGTATCAAAGGCAGGGAGCACGCAGCTGAAGCCATGGTGTTGCTCAAGCATATGGCGAACTCTCCAGGAGTCGACAAGAAACAGATAGCTCACATTGCGCTTGAGGGGCTTGAACACAGCAGTCAGGAGATTCACAAAAAATCGCTCGACTTGATTGGCAAACTCGGCGTGGCTGATGATGCTGGTTTTGCAATGGCGTTGAGAGAGCGATTATCGTGCTTGTCCGGACTGTTGAGAGAACGAGCCGACAAATTGGTCAAGGGCGCGCTTACTGATGTTGCTGGAAGCAATTGCGGAGGAGATCTTGAACCAGAGCAAGAAAGTTTCGATGACCTCGGTGACCTCGAATCCAGGATAAATTTGCTCGAAGAGTCGGTTAAGGAGCTTGCTGGAATCAACGAAGCGGTGGCGGCGTTGAAAAATACGGCACCATATGTGAAGGCACTGTCTTTTGCGACATATCAGATACCGAGGCTGAATCTGACTACCGCGGTAACACCAATAACTGATGTTGACGATCTCATATTTCGGATGATTCAAATTATCGAAGGAAATGCAGATGCAGAGACGATGGAGCTGGTTATGGATGGCGTTTCTCGGCTGTGCGATCAGCATGAGGACAATCTAGCGGAGCTTTTTTCACCGTTGCATAATCGAGTCCAACAATCCATGGCCAGCGCCGGTTGGCGATTTCTTACCGGCGGGCCGTTTTCGCATGTAATTACATTGATAGCTGCCTGGAGTGAGCAACGCGCGCTCAACGTTCAATCACCGTTTGTCGATCAACTGGTCAATCAGTCTCCTGGCGATTTTTTCGCCTTGCGAATTCAAGGTGTGGTGAACCGTGTGTTAAAACGAGTTTCTCGGCCGTTGTTAAGCGCGCCCACCCACAAGGGCGGATGGGTCGATCCTCGCATTATGGTTGAGCGACAGAGGTCGTACAGTTTAGACGGTCTTGGTGCCGTGGACGGTGCTGATTTCATTCAGGCGCTGCTTCGCTGCACACCTGATGGTCGAGTTGAAGCTCTCCGCGATTCTCGAGATATCTCAGGTGAATTCGGTGCTGCCCTGCGCTTCGCCTTTGGTGGCGACCTCGAAGGCGATGTGACCAGACCCGAGCTATGGGTTGCTGCTGCCAGAGCGAGAGCGCCGGAGTGTGATTTCGATTTCTTGTCCGAGAGATTTTCAGACTTGGGACCCGACTCGGCAATCTGTGCCAGGTATAAAAGATGTTTTGTCGAAATCCAGCAGGCTCTGGCATCCCGCCGAACTCAGTATGATGATGTCGCTTGCATCGAAATAACTCCGGGTCCGCAACCACGTCAAGATAGAGTTTGGTTTCCGACAGAGTTATTGCACCAGCCCTCTTATCATAACAATGGACGCAGGCTGGGAAGTTTTGTTTGGCCGCAATTTCAAGAGTCACTATTTTCGGTATCACTACAAAGACTGGCCGGTTACCTCGAAACTGAGAGGTTCGATTGCAGTGGCCTGGAAATGTTGCTCGATCCGGACGTAAATGCCTCGGGCCTGATGTGTCCCTTGATTTTGATCGGGTTAGGTGCCAAGCAGTTTGAGACCGGTCAATTTTTTGAAGATGCGCTTGTTGCATGCATCGAGGATGGACGACTGGATGGTATCATAATCGGTGCTGCGGCGAGCGACCATATCTTTGACTCGATAACCCAAACCCGATGGATAAAGGCCTTCAGGAATGTCGCGAAGGTATCTCCGCTTCACAATCAGGTTATTCGAATTTCAATCGAAAATATCCTGGCCGGGCGATCTAACCCTGATTCAAATCCGCCGATAAAGTTCTTGGAGTTGTTGTACGAACTTTGTTTAGACGTTGAGGAAGGTATGGTTTCTGACGCGGTGCCAGCATATCTTTCCAGTGTCGCTGCAAAAGGCAAGGGGAAAGGTGCACTTCTCGCCAAGCAGTTGCTGAAGCTCGAGACTGGAAAAGCGATGCCTAGTCGCAAGGCTGCGGCCCAGTATGCTCTTCGCAGTCGCGTACAGCGAGGCGAACGATATCAGAGCACCAGGCGGCAGGCTCAATTCTCGCCGGATCGTCTAGAACCGGTTGGAGAGCAAGCAGACGTTCGATATTAGTGTCTTGTCGATTGGAGTCGCGCTTCCTGCATCACCGTTGGAGGAGGAGCGACATCTCTCCACTGAAACGATCGCAGCGTTTCCGTGATCACATCTGCGTAGTCTTCCATCTCCGCCTCAGGAGCTGAGAAGTGAATCTCGTGAATTTTTCCGTCTGCATAGGAGTCGGTATATATGGAAAGGAATTTGCGACCCTGATCGCAATCCAACCAGCTCCACCATACAGCCAGGACCTTGTGCCCCTGGATGCAACCAATCTCCGCCGCGTCGATGCGAACATCTATCCGAGATACGTTGGAGCAAGGAAAAAGACCTTCTCCGGCCACACCGAGTACTTCTGCAACTGAGATCAGTTGCGAGTGGTCCAGCGCTCCGGTGGACAGTTTCATGAGTTCGGCGAAATTTTCTCGTGATTCATTCTCGACAGGAAATCCTCGATACCAGAAATCGAGCAGTACGTCGGGGTTTTTGCTCAATTCGAACCTTCTGAATATCCTGTTGGCACAGGAATCGAGTCCGGATAATGTTGTCGCTTTGCTGCATTCGCGCCATTGAGCAAGCCGAATGAACAGTATATCGTCGAAGATATCGCCCGAGTCTTTACTCGCATCAAACAGGGATACCGTGTGAAATCGTTCGTTGAGGTCCATTTCGATCATGGTTTTTTCACCAACCCGCCAAGGCTTTGAAAAACGGTTCCAGTGTCCACTGCGCGCTGCGTTTGCCAGGCTCAGAGAACTTGAGCTCGGTAAGTCATTCACGACAGGGGCTCCTAACGGCTAGACGATGCCACAAAGCTCTCGCGCTTGACAAGCGTGTTTCTCCCACCTAGATCAAGCGAAGAGCCTATCTACAGGCGGTTCGAGAGGCTGAAATGCTTTAAACATTAGACAATATGCAGGTTTCAATGTGGTTCTTGACCGGATTTATCGCATTAATCGACCAGATCCCCCTGGCTTTCGTCTATATATGGAAGAGAGACCTGGCGGATAAAGAACGAACCTGGAGAATCGCCAATTCACAAGATAGAAAGGCGGATACCGACGAGATTGGCTTCAAATATCGCCTAAACGCCACTCAGTTCAGGATTTAACCGAAAACTT
>CAYTDR010000359.1:5611-7582 GCA_964436185.1 uncultured Candidatus Obscuribacterales bacterium
ATATCACTGGATCTTTAGCCTCGAGCATGACTAAGAAAATCAGGTAAGCGAAATGTAATTTTTCTCCGGATGAAACAGAAGAAATTATTGCCAAGAGCTTTTCGTAACACTGTTTTTGTGTTCGCAAATCAAGCTTAAAACCTTATAGGTGCTTGAACGAGCCGATTGTATAATCTTCATTAATTTATTGGGAAATGGCTAATTCTGCCTTTCAGCTTGATTTGGGACCCTAAATGGCACAAGAGACGTTCGAACAAACACTTATCTCGGTTCTGGAAGCGCAGGGGCGCTCAAAAGACGACGTAGAGCTAGTTAAGAAAGCCTATGGATTTGCGCACAAAGCACACGATGGACAGCTCAGGAAGTCCGGCGATCCGTACATTATTCACCCGGTGGAAGTCAGTCAGATTCTGGCTGAGCTGAATGCCGACATTCCTACCCTTTGTGCGGCGCTGATGCACGATGTCCTCGAGGACTGCGACGTGACGGCAAAGCAGATGGAGGAGATCTTCGGAAAAACTATTACTACCATCGTAGAAGGTGTCACAAAGCTCAGCAAACTCAGTTTTAGCTCGAAAGAAGAGCGGCAGGCGGAGAACTTTCGCAAGCTGATCGTGGCTATTGCTGAAGACTTTCGCGTGGTGCTGGTGAAAATGGCCGACCGTCTGCATAACATGCGCACGCTTGACCATATGGTTCGTCACAAACAAACGGAGATTGCCAAAGAGACGCTCGAGATTTACGCTCCGCTCGCCAACCGATTCGGGCTGGGAGAGATGAAATGGGAGCTTGAGGATCTGGCGTTGAGATACGTCGATGCAGAAGAGTTCGAACGACTGGAGAAGCTAATCGATCAGACCAGGAAAGATCGCGAGAATCTTATCCAGGAGATGGTTCAAAAGCTCCGCACCGAGCTTGAGGAACGTAACATCGATGCAGACATCATAGGCAGACCCAAGCATCTATATGGGATCTGGCGAAAGATGCGGAAAAACGACAAGCCGTTCGAAGAGCTTTATGACATTCACGGAATTCGAGTAATCATCGACAGCGCCAAAGAGGAAAACTTCTGCGACCTGGAGAAGGATCCGGACACGCAT
The DNA here is from genome assembly GCA_964436185.1 of uncultured Candidatus Obscuribacterales bacterium. Classification (GTDB taxonomy): domain Bacteria; phylum Cyanobacteriota; class Vampirovibrionia; order Obscuribacterales; family Obscuribacteraceae; genus CAYTDR01. The sequence goes on from CAYTDR010000359.1 coordinate 6,712, forward strand.
CGATGTTATGAGGTCATGGGTATCATCCATGCGCTGTTTACGCCAATTCCGGGCAGGTTTAAAGACTATATCGCCATGCCCAAGTTCAACAACTACCAGTCGCTGCATACGGCGGTTCTGGGACCGAAGGGCAAACCAGTGGAGATTCAGATTCGCACCAGACGAATGCATCACATCGCTGAATACGGCATTGCTGCTCATTTCCGCTACAAAGAGTCTGGACAGTCCGTAAAAGCAGATACTGATGTCGACAAGAAACTGACCTGGCTGAGGCAGCTCGTCGACTGGCGACAGGAGCTTTCAGACGCGCAGGAATACATGGAAGAGGTGAAAATCGACCTCTTCTCCGATCAAGTTTTCGTCTTCAGCCCCATGGGAGATGTGCTCGATTTGCCCACGGGCTCCACGCCAATCGATTTTGCCTTCCGCATTCATACCGATGTCGGTCATCGTTGCGTCGGCGCCAAAGTCAACGACAGAATCGTCCCTCTCAATTCCTTCTTGCGCAATGGTGACATCGTAGAGATTATCACCAGCAAAGTCTCCCAGCCAAAAATGGATTGGCTCAACTTTGCCAAGACGCATGGTGCCAAAAGCAAAATCAGACAATGGTTCAAAAAGCATCATCGCGAAGAGCATATCCAGCAAGGTCGGCAGATGCTCGAATCCGAGCTGGGTAAAACACCGCTCGAAGAGTTCCTCAAGTCGGACAGGCTGATCGAAGTAGGCAAGAAGCTAAACCTTCGGAAAGCGGCGGATATTCTGGCTGCTGTCGGCTATGGAGACATCTCCGTTGGTCAGGTAGTGAACAAACTGCGTGACCTGGACCAGCAGGAAAAGATCGAGAAAAAAGGTTATGCGCTGCCTGCTC
>CAYTDR010000360.1:0-7572 GCA_964436185.1 uncultured Candidatus Obscuribacterales bacterium
TCTCGGCATCTTCGATGAAGTCGCCAAGTCTGGAATCTTCTTCTTTACCGATTGGTGTTTCGAGCGAGATTGGCTCTTTAGCTGCCTTGATGATCTCATGCAGTTTGACGATAGACACATCCATCGAATTGGCCAGTTCTTGCTCTGTCGGTTTGCGATTCAACTCTTGTGCGAGTTGACGTGTAACCTTTTTCAATTTATTGATTGTTTCAACCATGTGCACAGGCACACGGATAGTTCTCGATTTGTCTGCCAGGGCTCGTGTGATTGCCTGTCTGATCCACCATGTTGCATAAGTTGAGAACTTATAGCCACGTTCGTGATCGAACTTTTCACTTGCTCTGATTAGACCGAGATTGCCTTCCTGAATAAGATCGAGGAAAGACAGTCCTCTGCCGATATACTTTTTCGCGATGGATACGACCAGGCGGAGGTTGGCTTGAACCAACTTTCTTTTCGCCATCATGTCGCCCTGAAGTATCCGTCTTGCCAGTTCGATCTCTTCGTCTGGCTTGAGGAGCTGGATTCTACCAATCTCTCTCAGATAGAGACGCACTGAATCTTCTGTGGCTATCTCGCGTGTCGATGGAATCTCGACTGGCTCATCGTCGTCATCCATTGCGTTGTCGTCATCATCCAGGATCGTGAATTGATCGTCTATAAGATCGAGCTCTTCCAGCTCGTTCCTTTTGTTGGCATTTTCATCATCGACGAGCATGCCACGTACAACTCTTTGTGATTCCGCGGACTTAGTCTTAGGCATTAGGCTTCCTCATTCGCGTAGGGATACGCAGTGATTCGGTTTAAAAAACTAAAATTATGGCTACTTGGTGAACTTTCTATTACCCGCGTCTTTCCTGACTTGTACGTCCTTCAATATCTAAGGACCATCTTTTTGCGGATATTGGTGAGTGAGAAACACCTGGCAACATCTTATGTCTTCGGAGGGCGTAATCAAGAGGATCTACATAGTCCCTTTATAATTGCATTAACATCGTGCAATTTATCTTGTTAGTTCTGGACGAATCGCTCGTAGAGCTTCTCATTGAACGCCACAATGACTGCGAAGGCCAGTTGCTTGGCAACGGACCTAAGGCTAGTATAAGTGCGAAGCAACAACTGTGCTCATTTTATGAAGGTAGTTTAACTGCACGGGTTTACAGGGTCTTCTTCTTCGTTTTCGGCGTACCAGCGGGTGTTTCACGCCGCTTTGCAAGCTCTTCCTGTAGTTCTTTTAACTGGTCGCGAATTCCAGCGGCTCGTTCGAACTCCATATTTCGTGCCGCAGTCTTCATTTCTTTCTCTAGTTTACGAACTACTTGATGAACGTTCAGTCCCGCGTAACTGGTTTCAAGGAGATCTTTGGTGTTTTGCGGACGCTCCTTGCTCAGTTTTTCGGCAAGCGTGCTTTCCTGCGTCCCTCTCAGAGTATCCAGAATACTGTTGGCAGTATCCTTGACAATCGTCGTCGGAGTAATGTTGTGCTCCTTATTATAGGCAGTTTGCAAAATCCGCCTCCGTTCCGTCTCCTTCATCGCCTTAGCCATGGAATCAGTGATTCGATCTCCGTAGAGAATCACTCGTCCTGCCGAATTCCTTGCCGCTCTTCCGATGGTTTGTATTAACGATCTCTCAGCTCGCAAGAATCCTTCTTTATCGGCCTCCATGATGGCCACCAGACTGACTTCCGGCAGGTCCAGTCCTTCTCTAAGGAGGTTGACCCCGACGAGCACATCAAACTCACCCAAACGCAGATCTCGCAAGAGCTCGATGCGTTCGAGAGCTTTGATCTCGCTATGCAACCAGCGGACACGGATGCCAATCTCCTGCAAATACTCAGCCAGGTCCTCGGCCATTCTCTTTGTCAGAGCGGTAATCAGAACCCGCTCCTTGCGTTGCGAGCGAATCTTGATCTCTTTAATCAGATCATCGATCTGACCTTCGATTGGTCGGACCTCGATTTCAGGATCGACCAGGCCTGTAGGTCGAATGATTTGCTCAACCACCTGGTTGCTTCTCTCGATCTCCCAGTCTCCGGGAGTAGCTGAGACGAAGACTACCTTTCCTACTTTTGCGAAAAACTCATCCTGAGTCAGGGGACGATTGTCCCGGGCGCAAGGCAGGCGGAAACCGTAGTCTATGAGCGTGTCTTTCCTGGCTCTATCGCCGAAGTACATGCCCTTCACCTGTGGCACAGAGACGTGCGATTCATCGATAAAAGTCATGAATCCATCCCTTCCGAAGCGACGGACGAAATAGTCTATGAGAGTCTGTGGTGGCATACCCGGTGACCTGCATTCGAGAATTCTCGAATAGTTTTCGATGCCATTGCAGTATCCCACCTCTTTCAGCATTTCGATATCGAATCTGGTGCGCTGCTTTAGTCGCTGAGCCTCCAGCTGCTTACCTTGACCGATGAGCTCGTGAATCTGCTCTGCCAGCTCGATCTCAATCTGAGCAACGGCTGCCTCCATCGTATCTTCGTCAGCGACATAGTGTTTGGCAGGATAGATCTTGACTGTCTGCGGCAGATCCTCAATTTCTCCGGTAACCGGGTTGAGAACACAGATTCGATCGATCTCCTCGCCGAACAGTTCCACCCTGATCACGCGCTCTTCGTAAGAAGGATAAATCTCAATCAGCTCGCCACGCGCTCTAAACGTGGATCGCTCGACGTTCAAATCGTTTCTTTGATAATGAATCGATACTAGATCTTTGAGCAAACTGTGACGGTCTATCTCAGCGCCCACCGAAAGCTCGACGGCAGCGGAAAGATATCGCTCGGGCATTCCCAGACCGTATATGCAGCTCACCGAGGCGACCACCACAACATCGTCTCTTTCCCAGAGAGAACGCGTGGTGGAATGGCGCAAACGATCGATCTCTTCATTGATGCTTGCTTCTTTCTCGATGAAAGTGTCTGTGGAAGGGATGTACGACTCAGGTTGATAGTAGTCGTAATAGCTGATGAAGTATTCCACTGCGTTAACAGGGAAGAATTCGCGAAACTCGTTGCAGAGTTGGGCAGCGAGAGTCTTGTTGTGAGCAAGAATAAGTGCCGGCATCTTGGTTTCCTGAATCACGTGCGCCATGGTCATGGTTTTGCCGGATCCGGTCACCCCCAGAAGCGTCTGGTAGGGATATTGCTTGATTATGCCATCGGCCAGAGATTTGATCGCTTTCGGCTGATCTCCGGCTGGAGTGAAATTAGATACTACTTTTAGCTCGGGCATCGCTACCTAATACGGCTTGCTACCGCTTCTTATCGCTCTTAGCAGCTGCTTTCTTCTGCGAGCCTTCGGACTCGTCGTCGCTTGCCTCAGCCTCTTCTATGCCGGCAGTCACTTCGTCTTGCGCCTGTGTAAGAGCCTTTTTGAAATTTCCTATTCCCTGTCCGAGAGAGCGTCCCAGCTCGGGAAATTTTTTCGGTCCGAAAAGAAGCAACGCCACGGCTGCAACAACTCCCCATTCGACTGGACTGGACAACATATCACTCACCCTCATCTCAATAAGTTGATCGTAACACAAGTCTGGCTAAATACACCTTGCAAGCGAGCAGCATACAGGCCTTGCCTATTGCGCGAATCACCGGCTAACGGAAGAAGTTGGCAACTGGTTGCTTCTCTCGCCAGGGCAACAATCGGAAATATTGCCTGCCTGGACTGAGTATTACTAATCAAACTGACCGAACCGATCGGGTCGAGAACGGGGACTCGCCTGATGCAGGATTCGACAGCGCAGGTTTTGGCACGCACATCATCAGGTGGTCGGATTTTGGTAATCCGCTCTTGCAAAGCCGATAGAAGGATGAATGTGTCGCTTCCAGAACATTGGGTCGCCCTACTCTTTCATCAACGAAGTAGCTTGCAGCGGTCGCGTCGCCTGTCTCAACGAGATATCGCGGACCTGATTAGGAGCATGGTGCCCTTTACTCCAACTCCGGAAGTTCGTCAGATTTGCTCGCCGGCTGCGCTTTCTGCGCGGTCTTCTTGACTAATTTCTCCGCCTTCATCTTCTTCACTTCCTCATTCATATAGTCATTGAGGACCGTAGACAGGCTGTCTTTGTGGTTCGATTCTTTGAAGCGATCGGCCAGTTCAGCCGCCGCTGCTTGAACGAAGACAAAGTCAGGAAGCAGACCTTCCGGCTCGAGGTGTTTGCGGATGATGTGCGAATCGATGGAGGAGTTGGGTTTGTTTTCCACGAAGGTGAGCGGATTCATGTCACCTACAAATCCCACATATTTTGGGTCCGGATTGAGGCGTACCCAGTGTGCCTTGGCTTCCAGCCAGGAATTGTAATTTAGTGCAATGTGCGGATGATCAGGTTGTCGCTGGTGATGATCAATCTTCGTGCCGATCACGGTGATCATCAGATTCGGATACTGGATAGCCAACTGGCTGTAATAGAGCGCGCCGTCACGCTCCTGATAGAACTCCTCGCAGTCGTTGAGGCGGGCGATCGCTTCAGGCCAGCCTTTTGGGGGAAATAGCTTACGCTTTACGAGGGCGGTTGTAACCTCGGGGGGATAATACTGTTTGTTGACACCAGGTTGAGTGGCATACGAAAGAGGAAACTCATTGGACTCCTCCCATACGCCGTTACTATTTTCGTCGAAGTACAAAACGCCTTTAGGTGCGGAAAGCCCTCTCTTCTCCCTCGTTTCCCTATCGCGGTACGATTCACGATCGAACGCCAGGTTGCTGAAGTCGACCGAAGCCCTGCCAGTAGCAGCGGTGCCCGAACGATAGTGCTTGTTGTGAGCCAGCTCTTTGATTGTGCCTAACGAACCTGTCAAAGCGAGCGCTCCAATCGGGCTCTCGAAGAACGTGATCCATTGGAGGCAGGAACTGAGATCCATGGGATACTTTGCCATGGTGACCATGAGAGTGTTGCCACCATTTTCCCAACCGACGGCACCGACATTGTTGGTATCGACAGGCGCAGGAACGAGCTGCCTGATGGTTCTTCCTTTCACATCTTTGTGTTTGCCTGCGGCAAAAAGAATTACATCCCTCAGAGCAACCTGAGAATCCTTGCCGCGTCCGTCCCAGGATCCGTCGGAATGGAAAGCTTTCAAACCACCACCGGGAAACGCAAATCTCACTTCAATGAAGCCAATCTGTGCAGAGTGCGTCGTAAATGTCAGTCCGGAACCGGAATGCCCTCCAGGCACTACCACCATCACCGGTGCGCCGTCTTTGTAGCGGCCGGACTCCGGATAGATGACGTTGACTGCCAGACCTTTACCTGGAGCGCTTTCCGAAGGAATATAAGTGCTTACGGAATTCTCCTGCACCATTGGCAGGCTCTTCAATTTCTCCGAGGGCAATTGTGCTGAATAGGCACACTGTCCTGAAACCAGGGAGAACAAAGAGATGAATAAAGCGACGACGCGCAGGTTTCGAATGAGTTGGCGATTGGTTTTCATGTTGGCAGGTCCCGGTACATGAGCTGCAAGAAGCTGTGTGGATAAAGGGAAGATACGGACTGGAGTGAGGCAGAACGCTTGCTCGAGACCAAACCTTGCAGCCCGTATAGGTTATCAGGTGGACGCTGGTGGAATGATTGAGGTTTCCTCATGATCAGACACTGAGGAGGTGCAAGTGCAATTTTCTGGAAAACAGCTGCCATTGCGCTTGATAAGAATTACGTAATACCGTCTATATACTGATTACAAACATACTTGTGCGTTCAAAAATCGAACGCACAAGTAAAACGCCGCACCCGCAGGCCGTGCGCACTACTCCGCCACCATTCTCAAACAAGTTGATACTCGAACGTGCTTTAAGGCAAGATCGGCTGCAGCTTGGAGAATCTGGCTACGGTGCTGAAGTATTTGTCGATGTTCTTGAGCATTGCATGACGCAAGTTCTTCTTCGTCGCGTCCGGATCGTTGACCAATACAGCGACAAAGAACTTGTCGATGGTAGGCGCCAGCGGCTTGAGAAGCGACAGCAGCTCGTCATACTCTTCTTTCGTGCTTGGAGTCTTGAACTGACCGGTGCTCTCCCAGCGGTTCTTCACTTTCTCGGTGAACTCTTTCCACAGCTCCTCTTCAACAGGCTCGGAGAAGGCGGCTGTGTCGACCTGATCTGGAGAATCAGGTGAGAGAATGTTGCCTACACGCACTCCGGCGCGAACCAGCGCTAGCTGGCTGTCCGAGCGGACCAGTTCGTCAAGACAGTGGAGGCGTACCACCACGTCGGCGAGGTTGATCAAGGGATCGTGATTAGCTAACACAGCGTCAACTATCTCTCTGCCGAACTTCATGTCGAGAAGCTTTCCGCGCAGCCTCTGCATGATGAAGTCATCGAGTTCCGCTCGCACGGAAGCTACATCGATGTTCTTCTTGCTGCGTGAGATCACCGGACGGAACTCCTCGACCACTTGATCGAGCAGCAGACTCAAATTGATCGGATACTGAGGAACGCCATCGATAAGGATGTCGACCAGGCCTTGTGCTTGACGGCGCAGAGCGAACGGATCGCTTGAACCTGATGGTCTCTTGCCCAGAGCAAACAGTCCGGCAAGGTGATCGATCTTATCCAGCAGTGCCGTGAAACAGCCCACGGTGTCAGAAGGAATGAGATCATCAGTATGCCTTGGCGAGTAGTGGGATGATATCGCCCGTACTACCTCTCCCGGTTCGCCGGCCAGCTCGCAATACCATGCACCGACGAAGCCTTGCAGCTCAGGTAGTTCGCGAACGAGATTGGTGACGAGATCCAGTTTGCAAAGCTCCATTGTCCGCTCCAGGCACACGGACAGCTTCGCATCCAGCTTCAATTGATTCGTCAATTTGCCGGCCAGTCTCTTGAGACGTTCTACTTTGTCTTTGTAGCTGCCCAGTCCTTCCTGGAAGGTGAGATGATCCAGCTCGGCAGCGCGCTGCACGAGACTCAGTCTCTGATCGTCGAAGAAGAAGAACTTTCCGTCCGCCAGACGAGCCTTGAGAACCCGCTCGTTGCCCTGCTTGATCGTTGCTTGAGCGGAAGGGCTATCGTTGTTGGCTACAGTGATGAAGTGCGGGAGAAGGTTGTTCGATTTGACCGATGTTCCGCAATCGGAAGTATTCTCACGCTCCACTGGGAAGTACCGCTGGTGGTGCACCATGATCGTCTCCAGCAACATTGCCGGCAGTGCCAGATACTCATCGGAGAAATCACCGATTACCGCGTGAGGCCATTCAGTGATATTGACGACTTCGGACAATAACGGACCTGAGAGTTGCTTAGACTTGCCCGAGACTTTTTTGCTCAAAGACTCTACTTGCTGGAGAATCGCGCTCTTGCGCTCTTCCGGATCCACCATTACACAAACCTTCTTCAACGTGCCGACATAAGCGTCTGCGCTATTCAGCTCGATGCTCGCCGGAGCGAGAATGCGGTGACCGAAGGTGCGATTACTTACAGTCACGCCTTCCAGATCGAAACGGACCACTTCGCCATCCAGAAGGGAGGCGATCCAGCGGATAGGTCGAGAGAATTTGATGTCGTAATCGGCCCAGCGCATCAGTCGCTCTCCCGAGATTCTCGCGATTACTTTCGGGACTATTTCACTGAGCACTTC
>CAYTDR010000361.1:0-7526 GCA_964436185.1 uncultured Candidatus Obscuribacterales bacterium
GCACCCCCACCAGTATCAGTCCTTTGCTCGCGATCTTCGATCTCATGCGGAATTATATGCTTTCCCTGACCTGGAAAAATACTCGATCGACTGCCCCTACTTCGTTACCAGCCTATATCCGCGCCCATAGACGCTCTCGATAGTCACATGACTATCTGCAGACTCGATTTTCTTTCTCAAACGAGTTATATGACTTCTCAGCGAATCTACTACACCTTCTTCTTCGGCACTCCATAGCCTGTCAATGATCTCTTCCGTGCTCAGTACCCTGTCCGGGTTGTGAATGAGAAACTCGAGGAGTGCGAACTCTTTCGGTCGCAGTTCGATTTCGCCGTTGCCGCTGAGGACCTTGCCCGCGACGGTATCCAGCTCGATACTACCGAATGCCACCACGGAGCTTTTCGACAAGCTGTTACGCCGCAACAGTGCTCTCAAACGGGCACCCAGCTCCCTCATCTCGAAAGGCTTGGTCAGATAATCGTCTGCTCCGGAGTCCAGCCCCGCCTCTTTATCATCAATTTGTTGCCGACCGGTGAGCATTATTATTGGCGTCAGACCACCATGTTGCCTGAATTTCCGCACCACGTCCACACCGTTTAGATCGGGAAGTTCCCAATCAATAATAGCGACGTCGAAGCCGTAGCTACACAGCATCTGGAGCCCATCCTGTCCGGATTCAGCCACCTCGACCATGTGTTTCTGTGACTCCAGCCAGTCTTGCACAGTGGAGGCAACTACTAAATCGTCTTCAATGAGGAGAACCTTCGCCATAGTAAAACTGTTCCCCGAAAGCCTTCAACCGAACCAACCGAAGCGGGGCTAGAGCCTCTTGACTAGCCGCGCTCGCATCGAAAGCGCCATGCGATCGGTGGGTGACCGCTGCAAAATAACTTTGACGTCTCCAAGACTCTGCCGATAGCGTCCAAGCCTCTCGTTTGCCGTTGCTCTCAATCTGTAATACGCGATTGGCCGATAGTTTCCATCAATGGCAATCGAAAGATCTTCTACCGCTTGCTCAAAGTTACCGAGGATCAGATGTAGTTCGCCTCTTCTTCCGCGAGCAAAAGTAGTATCTCTAAGGGCTATTGCTCGATTAAAGTCGGACAAGGCCTGACCATACTTTCCTTGATTCATATACAGATAGGCTCGCAAGGCAAGCTGTTTGTAAGGTTGCCCGCCATGGGTTATGACAATAGAAAGATCAGACAATCCACTCTCTATCTTCCCCTGCGCCAATCTTATCGTCATTCTCATTTGATAGAGAGGCGCGACCCCGGCCGTATCGCTTAGCGAAATTGCTTGGGTCATGTCGTTTTCAGCCTTCTCGAAATCGAAAAGGTCGTTGAAGTAAATTTGCCCCCGTTTCTCAAATAAATCAGCATCAGGATTAGCAGCGATCAACATACTCAGTTCGTTTGCTGCACTTTTTGCATCGCCAAGCCTTTGATAAAGTTCGACAAGTAACAGGGAAATAAACGTGTTCCTATCCCCTCCATTGCGCATGGCAAGCAAGTCTGCAATCGTCTGTTGAACCAACGTTCTGCTCAGTTTGAATGTCTCGAAGCCAACGCTGCGTGACGCTTGCACGCATCGTTCGATTAGCGCCAGTTTGTTCTCGTAGCTTTTGGTTTCTTTCAGGGCTGTGAGAAACTCACTTAACGCCTCGGCGTTATCGCCAGCTCTGACCAAATCCAATCCGCGAACCTCATGTGCCGATTCGGACTTCTTTGATTGAAGCAGGTATGCGTCAATGTCCCGATTAGCCTTGTCCGCCATGCCGATCGCAGAGTAAAGTCTCGCTCGCTCTTTGAGTTGCCGCATCTGACTCTTGTCCAACTGCAGAGCGTCAAGCCGCGCAGCAGCTTCTTTATTGTGTCCGTTAACGACTAAAAGATTGGCGTAGAACAGCTGCATATCGAGATTGGAAGGATCGGTAGAAATCGATTCTAAACACGCTTTTTCAGCCTCCTTGTTTTTCTTCAAAAGTAAGAGCAACTGAGCACGAAGTGCTTGAATGCCACCCTTCTGAATTCGATCGGCTGCAATCTTCTCAGTCTCCGCTATCTCGCGCATTGCCTCATCCGTCCGTCCTAAGGCAAAAAGAGAACGCGCATGAAGCTCGTGCAAATGAAAGTGCTGCGGGCGCGAACAGTGACGAATAGCTTTCTCCAAATCCTTCAAAACCATATCGTGTTGACCGATTTCGCGAAGCAGAACAGCCCGAACGGTGTAATAGTGAACCACGCTGGGGGCAAGATCTATTGAATGTCCGAGACAGTTGATTGCCTCTCTCGTTAGTCCCAAGCCCTTATAGGCCTGACTCATCAAGTAATAGGCTTCGGCACATTTCGGAGAAGTTTCGAGGATCTTCTTAAACTCTTGCAGAGCCTCCTCAAACCGCCGGAGCTCTAACAACACGCCACCACGACTGCCATGCTGATATTCTTTCATCCTGGGACCCAGATCGATCGCTGCCGCCTGCTCTAGCTCAGCTTTAGCTTCGACCATTCGACCCATCTGTTTCAAACATGCGTTGCGTGCGAGCCTGTTCGTGAAACTGTTTGGATTTCTCGCCACACAGTACGTGAATTCTACCAGCGCGTCGTCATATTTTTTTTGACTTACGAGAATATTTCCGCGGTCCCGGTGATCAGCCATACACAGGTCGCCTTGCGGAATCACCGAGACCGCCTTCTTCAGATAATTTGTACATTCACCGGACCGCCCCATCACGTTGAGGCATTGTCCATATTGATGGAGATTGCGGAACATCGGCTTGATGGCAACACTGCGCTTCAGCGCTGCCAGCGCCTCTTGGCACTTTCCCATGTGGATGAGCGCGTGCCCGCGTTCGATGTAAGGAGTCGCATCGCCCGGCTTCAGTTTTATTGCAAGATCTGCGTCTTGAATAGCGGCAGGATAGTTGTACAGCATGGTAAACGCCTGCGAACGTATCCTCAACGCATTCCAATTGGTCGGCTGCTGGGACAGACAGCGAGTCAAGTCTGCCACTGCCTCTTCGTAGTGATCCAATTCTTGTTCAATGGAACCGCGTAATTCGAAGAAGCGAGCTCGCTCTTTATTGCTCTTCTGAGCCTTATTGCACTCACGGAGAGCCTCTAGCAAATTCCCCGTTTTGAACTTCTGCTCCGCCAGCGTCAGAGCTGGATCAGTCTCCGCGCCGACTGATAGGCTTGCACCCAGGGTCAAAGCCAGTACCAACACCGACAAAATTAGATGCGAATTGTGAAAAGCAGCGCGCATACAAGACTTCCTATCCGCTACGATTATGCCCGAAACTCTTTCCGTCCAATCCATTAAGTCCGTAAAGAGTCTATACATGAGCTTCTTGAGCAAACGCATTCGGTCCTGAATTTCGAGATGAGAACAGAGTCGATCCGGGAGACCACGCCGATGAAGTATGCTCGGCTCCACAATCCGGATACAGAGCTTCGATTTGCAAAGACTATCAGTCACTTGCCTTCCAGCAGCACCACCGCTTCTAGCGGTGACAAAAACGGCAGTGATTGTGATTAGAGATGAGACCACCGATAGTGGCATCACAGGCCGTACTTCGGCGCGCAAATCAGGAGTGCAATGCTCGAAGAAGGTTCAGCTCAGCAAAAAGAACAATCAGCGTTCTCTCCAAACACATGAGCTACTGCAAAGCACAAGACGTGCCGCAAAGCAAGGTTCGGGCACTGCAATTGTGCCGCCTCTGATTTGATGAAGCGCTCAAGAAGGGCAAGTCGAGAATCGGCGAAGTTGACGCGTGATCGCAGTGTCGATGTTACTCCTCTGAAGCACGTCAAACACTGACCGGCTACATTCGAGTGAAGTTACAAATCTGGCATGCAAAAGAACAAAACTGCAACGTGTTCCAAGACTGGAAGCTTGCTCTAGGAAAACAAAATATGCGAGAACGCGAACGGCAACAAGCAGGGCAATCACGCGTGGTAATTCCATCCCAACATTCCCAGTTATTCCAACAACCACCGTACGACTAGTCGTCGATGTACTCTCTCAGCCGTCTGCTGCGGTTCGGATGGCGAAGCTTTCTGAGCGCCTTCGCCTCAATCTGACGAATACGCTCTCGCGTAACTCCGAAGAGTTGTCCGACTTCTTCCAGCGTTCTGGTTCGGCCATCATCAAGCCCGAATCTCAATCTGAGTACGTCGCGCTCTCTTGGCGACAGACCGGCCATAACTTCGATAATGTCTTCTCGCAGAAGCTCCTGAGTTACCGACGATGCAGGCGTCTCAGCCTCGCGATCCTCGATGAAATCGCCCAGTTTGCTGTCTTCTTCCTTGCCGATGGGAGTTTCTAGAGAAATCGGCTCTTGCGCTACCTTAACTATGTCGCGCAACTTGCTGACACTTATCTCCATCGACTCGGCAATTTCTTCTTCGGTCGGTTTTCGACCTTTTTCCTGGGCAAGCTTACGAGTATTCTTCTTCAGCTTGTTGATGGTTTCCACCATGTGGACCGGAATACGGATTGTTCTCGCCTGGTCAGCAATAGCGCGAGTAATCGCCTGCCGAATCCACCATGTGGCGTAGGTGCTGAACTTATATCCGCGTTCGTAATCGAACTTCTCGGCAGCCCTGATTAAACCCAGGTTGCCTTCTTGAATCAGGTCGAGGAAAAGCATTCCTCTTCCCACATACTTCTTGGCGATGGAGACGACCAGCCTCAGGTTGGCCTGCGTCAGCTTTCGCTTAGCCATTGCTCCTTCAGAACCGCCCTGCTCGATTTTTCTGGCTAGCTCAATCTCTTGATCGGCGCTTAAAAGCGAAATACGCCCAATTTCTCGCAGATACATGCGGACAGGATCATCCGAAGAGAGTCCTTTTGAGACTTGCTGCTCAAACTCCTCAGGATCTTTCTCGACATCTTCATCCTCGATGGTGACGATATCACTGGGAAACTCGCTTGCTTCTTCGTCAGAATTATCGAGTAAATCGTCAAGACCCGCTTTCTGTCGTTGTTTGCCCTGTTCCTCGAGCTGGTCTAGCCTCTTGATGAAGCTGTCCTGCTTGTCACCCTTCTGCTTGCCTTTGGTTTTACTAGTCTTGCCTGTGCTCACTCTTTGGTCTCCAGCTTGGGTGACTCACCCTTCTCGATAGAGTCTATTTTGCGCTTGAGATCGTTTATATCCTCTAGCGTCTTCAATTCTACCTCTTTCAACTGTCTAAGTTCCCTACACTTCCATTGTAATTGATACTGCTCGGCGTCATCCTCAGACCGCTTCAATTCACTGCTCAACTCGGCAAGCAATGTAGATAAACGCTCTTTGAGCATGCGCGCCCTATAATCTTTCAATACCACGTCGAGAGGTAGATTCTGTTTTTTTATTTCGTCGACCTTCAAGATTAACTCAGTCAGATGAGAGCTTAAATCTGATTCCAGCGCCAGACGGTCCTGCAGACGATGCTGCAAATCCTCCATGGTGCGGAACTGTGTGCCGATGCCCTCAATCGCTTCCTTAATCCGATTGTGCTCCGGCGTAACCAGCTTGTCGTCTCTAAATGTATCGTAGACTCGGTCGTAATCGTCCCTGGAGACCAGATAGTGCGCCAGTATCTGTCGCTCGATGTTTTCGATGTCAGCCAATCGGTGCCCGACAGGCTTCGACTTGGGCATGGGAGCCATTGAAACATTCATCGTGGCGGTCGAGCCGCCATTCTTCGTGGCTGTTGCCGACCTGCTTTTGCCACCGCCGCTGTTCCCGCCGCCCTTTCCAGCAAATCCCTGCTTACTGTTGTTGTATCCTTTGTTCCCATACGGTTTATTTCCGTACGAGCCTGATTGCGATCTAGAGTGTCCATCGCCGGACTCCCCCTGACGCTCGAACCAGCCGCCTCGCTTTTGCGCTTCAAGACCGTTAGCCTTCCGGTAGCTTCTGACCTCAGTGAGAATCTCCTCTTCCGGCATGTTGAGGCGACTAGCCACTTGTCTGATATATTCCATACGCACGATGGCGTTCGAAAGGCGACCAAGGATCGGAACGACCAACCGTCCGGCCTCGATCCGTCCCGTGTGAGAAGTCAGTTTGACACTGGAGAACGCTTGCTCGAGCTGATAGTCGATGAGCAACGGGGCTTCCGCTATTGCTTTGGCAAACAGCTCAGGCCCAGTGCCCATTTGGTTGCGAAGACACTCGTCCGGGTCTTTTCCGCCAGGAATGCGAATAACGTGAAGCTCGATGCCAACGCCCTCGGCGATTTGGGCGAGGGTCTCGACTCCACGCTCGACTGCACGTTCGCCTGCCGCATCAGCGTCAAACGACAGATAAACCCGGCGAGACTCGGTGTAGCGAACAAGAAGCTTGGCCTGGGCCTCGGTCAGCGCAGTCCCGAGCGTGGCTACGGTGTTGGTGAACCCAAACTGGTGTGGCGTGATTGCATCAAAGTAGCCTTCGACCAGGATCACCCCATCATTCTGCTTGATCGATTCACGAGCCAGATTGAGACCGAAGAGATGTTGGCCTTTCGTATAGATGGGACTCTCTGGTGAGTTCAGGTACTTGATCTGATCGTCGACCAACGTCCTGCCACCGAATGCAATGACTCGTCCTTCCGAGTCAGAGATCGGAATAATGAGGCGGTTACGGAAAAGATCGTAGTAGGAGTTAGAGTTTTGTTTCTGTCTGACCAATCCGGCTTGTTCCAGAAAGGATCCGGAGAGACTCTGACTCTTGGTCAGATAACTCAAGAGTCCATCCCATGCCGGACTGGCAAATCCCAGCCGAAATCGCTTGGTTATCTCTTCGTCAATGCCACGCTGCTTCAAATATTCGCGCGCAAGATACCCCTCTTGCGACTGTTCGAGTAGTCTCTCGAAATACAGACAAGACTGTTCATAAAGCATGCGAATCTGGCTTTTGTGATCGTGCTCCTCACGCTCGTCGGCAGTCTCAGCAAGCGGCACTCCGTACCGATGAGCCAGGTCTCGCACAGCATCGATGAAATCAGTTCCTTTAATTCTCTGAACGAAAGCGAAAACGTCGCCACCTTCATTACAACCGAAGCATTTGAATATTCCCTTTTCAGGGTTGACATTAAATGATGGGGTTTTCTCTTTGTGGAAAGGGCACAGTCCCTTGTATTCCTTCCCTGTCCGCTTCAGCACCACCGTATCGGAAATGACATCCAACAACGAAGCCCGCGCACGCACTTCTGCAATAACTTCGGAGGTTACACCTTTCATGGTCTCGTTCGCTCCTGATTTGTCGTCGCGCTGCCCCGGGCAATGAATAAAGGGGACTACTTGGTTTAGATCGCTGTCAAAGCTTGGCAGAAACTTCGTTTCCACGCCAGCTGCCGAAGAACATTATGTCCCAGCGACGATAGGTGTACCTTCAACCTCAGCATTCAATTTTATAGCCTTGAGCAAGAAAGGCACTCTCCTTCTTGCCAATTCAAACAGACTTAATCAGAGATATATTTACTATATTCGTGGGATACTGTTCTCGTGTTTTGTGATTATGCCAGGCGCATAAGCCGAGCCGATGGACGAAGGCGGGC
>CAYTDR010000362.1:0-7523 GCA_964436185.1 uncultured Candidatus Obscuribacterales bacterium
GATCCATCGAGCCATTTATGGTTCGCTCGATCGTTTCATCGCTATCCTGCTCGAACATACGGCTGGTAATCTGCCTCTATGGTTGGCACCGCTGAAAGCTATCGTCGTTCCGATTGCTGACAGGCATCATGACTACGCTGAGACTGTCTCCGCAAGTCTGCGCGAGCGTGGTATCAGATGTGAGATCGATAAATCCTCTCACAGTATGAACCGACGTATTCGGGAGGCCGAGTTGAAGAGGGTGCCTTATATAATTGTCGTGGGGGACAAAGAGGCTGAGCGCGGGACTGTCTCAGTCAGGTACAGGGGAGGCGAGAAGGAGAACGACATTGACCTGTCCGAATTCGCTCTGCGTGTGTCGAACCTGATTTCTGACAAAACGAGCCAGTTACGTTGATTGCCTTCTTTGGTGTTTCAAACTTCCAACAGACAATCTCAGATATGGGAAAGTCACTCGAATCAAGTCGGTCCGATGATGACGGGTCGTGTACACCGCCGACAATGTCGTCATGCTATGTGGTCAAACGACTGACAGCTGGCTGCTCCAGGAAGTTCATTTTGTGTGACACAAAACGAAAACGATCGGCAGTAAATAGCGCGTTTTGAGTTTCGACTACAGCTTCGCTTACAGCGACGGAAGCATGAACGTACCCATGCTGGTATGTGAGAGCCCCGGTATCAAAGTGCATTCGACGAAGGCGACACCGCCCAGGAGAATGCCAAGCTTTTCTGCCGCTCCACGAGATACATCGAGAACTCGTCCTTTGGCATAAGGGCCGCGGTCGTTAACCTTAACAATGCACGATTTTCCATTTCTTGGATTCTCGATCATTATTTTGGTGCCGAACGGCAGCTTTCTGTGAGCCGCAGTATCTTTTTTCATGTCGAAAATTTCGCCTGAAGATGTTTTCCTTCCATGAAAACCTGGTCCGTACCAAGAAATACGACCGGTGAATGAGGCTTCGACTCCGTCAGCCGCATGTGCTTGACTGGTCGAAAGAATAGCCATTAAGAAGGCGCCGCATATGGTGAGTACCATACGCAAGACTGTCTGCTTCGATCGGCGAAATTCAATTCGGGGATGTGTTCTGAAATAATGCCTTTGACGATCTCCCCCGGTAGAAGCACACCAAACCGGCGACTTCAAATCATCAAAAGTCCCACTCGATTGAGTCATTCTACGAGTTACTCCTCAACTCCGTTAGGTCCACTTCCGTGCCAGAACTCACTTGTCTGTGCTCTCTTCTGATGCTGCCAACTGTTCAATCTTTTCAGCCTTTTGATCAACATCCTTCGCTTCGTCAAGGTGGTTAAGTCCTCTTAGAACAGTAGCATAATGTCGCATTGCTGCCGCCACCGAAATCGATTGGGCCCCTTCTTGTTTCGTTCTGATACTGATTACCTTGAGGTAAAGTTTCCTCGCCTCATCAAGTTTTCCCTGGCGCTGGTAAACCTGGGCAAGGTTGTACATGTAAAGTGACGACTCAGACGAACCAGGTGTGCCTTGAGCCTCTTCGGTTGCAATAGCCTGTCGCAGGATGTCGGCAGCCTTGTCGAAGTCCCCTTGCTGCTTGTAGAGCATTGCCAGGTCGTTTTGTTTTTTACCGAGAAGTCGTTGGTCAACCGATTTCTGTTCTCCAATGAGCTTCTGCGTTTCCTTGTTGAGGTTGATGGCTCCTGCCACGTCCTCCGATTGCATGTAAGTGTCTTCCAGCTGTGACAACACTATTAATCGAAGCTGTTCCGCAGCACTGCCGATTTGGTCGCACAGTCTGAGTGCTTCCTCAAAAGTGGTTTTAGCCTTCGCGTAGTCGGAAAGTTCCTGGTACACCTGACCCATGTTGCTCAACGTATCGATCACTCCTGCCGACGGCCCAGGAGTTGATTCTTTCTGAAGAGTGAATGCCTTCTCATAAAACGGCATTGCCTTCGCACTCTCGCCGAGTTCTCGATATACGAGTGCCAGGTTTTTGTAGGCGGATACCTTCTGCTCTGGCGTTGCGTCTTTTGCTTTCTCGACGATATCTACGACACGCTGGAGCAAAGGGAGCGCGTCCTCGAACTTACCTTGTTCTCGATAGTTGAGAGCCATTACATTGAGACTGCTCGCTACTTCAAGACTGTCTTCTCCAAGCGCCTTTTGCCGGATCGCCAGTCCATCCTTATAGAGTTTGTCAGCCTCATCAGCCTTGCCCAAGAAACGGAGAGTGAGGGCGAGGTTGTTCTGGATTGTGGCTACCGCCGGACTCTCCGGACCGAATCGTTTCTTTGCTATCTCGAGCGATGCTTTGAGTGCGTCGCAAGAATCCTGATATCGTTTCGCTGATTTATAAGCGCCCGCCAGTCGGTTAAGACCCAGAGACAGCGCCGCGTCGTCGGAGCCTTTTTTCTTCTCGATTATCGAGTTGGCGCCCTTAATTGTCGTGATCGCCTCATCAATTTTTCCGACCTGTAGGTACAACGAAGCGAGGTTGTTCATCGGAGCCACCAAGCTGTAGTCTTCCGGACCAACAATTTTCTTCTTGATTGCCAGGGCGTCCTGGTAGGATTTCTGAGCTTCTGTGTACTGTTTGAGACCGACCTGCGCCAGACCCAGGTCGTTTAAGGTGGTACCAGATTCGGCTACACCACCGTACGACTCACTCTCCTTCATAGCCGCATTGAAACGCTCGAGAGCTAACTCGAACTGTCCCTGGTTAAGTGCCTTTGTGCCTTCGTCCATAATCTTTTGCCAGGCAGCTTTATCTGCGTGAGCTGGGGACGCAAACAAAAATACTGCCACTCCGCATAGTGACAGCGCACCACTCAGTATTTTCGAATTAACCTTGTTCATAAGTCATACCTGAAGACATTCTTCCATCATACTTGTTTCAGTTTCATATGGGAAACTGGATTCCCTACAGTCCGCGCCCAAGCGCCATCTCGGGCATTCATTGTCATAAGCGCGGTAGCGCATCGCTCCTCTTTACTATCCAAGCGGCACTTGAGAAAAAGGAACACACCGGCAGTCAACATAGCATATTTGAACTGCTTGATAACTGCGGACTTGCCATGCCGGAGGGAAAACTAAGGTATGAGATATTCGTCAGAGAGCCAGGCAATCCTATTGTTTTCACTGATGGGAATTGGGACGGGAACGAAGAGAAGGCGATACAATTGTTTTTTAGAAGTGCCGGTCTGAAAAATGTACCAAATAAACGTGCCGCTGCGGAGTTGAGATCTATGACAAAGCGCGCGGAGCTTAGTAGAACCTGAAAATAACCGACGAGAGAAAATACTGATGCACTTCATTGTCACTGCCATTGGTAGCGAAGGTGATATCAATCCGATGTTGGCGATCGCCTCAGAGTTGGCTGGCAGAGGCAACGATGTGGATTTCCTCGCCAATGCATACTTCGCTGAAAAGGTGGCATCGAGTGGAGTAAATTTCGTGCCCCTCGGAGATCTGGATGTTTTTGAGCGTGCCGTCTCCGATCCGGCGATGTGGATTCCTCAAACCAGTTTCTCCGCAGTCTGGGGTGTTCTGAAAGAGAGTTTCCTGCTCAATTATCAACTGATAGTAGACAGACTGCGAAGTGATACGCGGTTAGTAGGCTCCACTCTGGCTCTTGGATCTCGACTGGTTCAAGACAAGAAAAAGGTCTTCATGACCACGATTCACCTGTCTCCTAGCTGTATTTTGTCGGCTCACAAACCAGCGAGAATCCCAGGACTTATCGTGCCGGGGTGGGTTCCTTTGCCACTCAAGGAACTGTTGATCAATGCAATCGACCGGCGGCTACTAGATCCGCTTTGTGTCAATGATCTCAATAACATTCGAAAGACGCTTGACCTTGAACCTGTTGAGAGCGTGGTCAGAAACTATTTCAATTCACCCGATCAAGTCGTTTGTGCCTTCCCGGAATGGTTCGCGGAACCGCAGCCCGACTGGCCGAAGAACACTTATGTGTTAGGCTTTCCTCTCAGGGAGTTGCCTGCCGACCGACTTGGGCTTTCCAAAGAAGTGAAAGCGTTTCTCCACGCAGGCGCACCGCCTGTGGTATACACTGCGGGATCTGCAATGGCGCACTCGAAGAAGTTTTTTGAAACTGCGATGAAATGCAGTGAGTTGTCTGGGCATCGTGCGATTTTCGTAACCCAGTATGCTAATCAGTTACCGCCTGCCCTGAATGAGAACATTCTCCACATTCCGTATGCTCCATTCCGTGCCCTGTTCCCTCATTGTTCCGTGGTGGTACATCATGGTGGCGTCGGGACCAGTATTGAAGGGCTCTTGGCAGGAACACCACAGATGGTGATTCCCTTCGCCCACGATCAGTTCGACAATGCCGCCAGATTGGAAGATCTTGGCGTGGCCAAAAGCTGTGCAAGCATCAATGCCGGCGTATGGCGAAGGCGCTTGACCCGACTGATCGAAAAGCCAAAGTACTCGCAAAACGCCCAGCGCGTCCGCGGATTGATGCAATCGGAGTTCCATTCACTAAAACGAATCAGTGATTTGCTCGAATCGAACTGAGTTACGCCCGATGCCTGAAGAGGCACGGACTCCTGCCAACTATCGGAAAATCATTTTTCTGATTCCTGCAGCTCGAATCTATAGCCGATCCCATAGACCGCATGGATGACTTCTCGTTCAGGCAACACCTTGGCGAGTTTTTTTCGCAGATTCTTGATGTGGCTGTCTATGACCCTATCGAAGACATCTTCGTCCTGGCAGCATGATTCGAGTAACTGTGTTCGTGAATAGATCTTGCCTGGTTTGCTCATAAGGTGTGTGAGCAGCCGGTATTCCGTGCGTGTAAGATCGAGAGCCGTGCCTTGTACCAGAACTCGCCCTCTCTCTTCATCGATTTGGAACAGCGCGTCGCTATCCTCATCATGCTGCGCGCCAGGCCTGTGGCGTCGAAGGACTGCCTTCACCCGTGCCACCACTTCTCGCGGGCTGAACGGTTTGCAGATGTAATCATCAGCGCCTAGCTCCAGCCCGATCAACCTGTCAAGCTCATCTGCTCGTGCGCTTACAAAGATGATCGGGACTTCGGAGAATTTTCGAATCGCCTTGCAAACTTCCAGTCCATCAGAACCCGGAAGCATGATGTCGAGAAGAATCAGGTCCGGAGGATCAGCCTTCACTGTCGGAACGACGGTGGTTCCATTGGCCAGATGTTCGACGCTGTAACCGGATTGCTTGAGGTAGTCTGAGAGAATCTCGGCGATTCGCGGTTCATCCTCGACAACCAAAATCTTCATCTAACCTCTCCTCCACGTGACGATGCTCCCGGAGCGATTGGCAGTCGCATTTCCATCCGTACGCCGCCGAGAGGAGATGGCAATGCCTGTATTATGCCACCATGGGACTCGACGATTTTCTTGCAAATTGAAAGACCGAGACCGGAGCCGCCCAGAGTTCGACTCCTGGACTGATCGACTCGAAAGAATCGATCGAAAATGCGTGGAAGTAGCTCGACAGGCACACCTGGCTCGCTGTCGTCAAATCGGATAATTAGCCCCGCGGGTTTTCCATCACCGACTGTGGGGGCACCGTATTCATCGCAAGCTGTCAGATCGATTGTTAGCTTGCCATCCGTCTCTGTGTAATAGAAAGAGTTCTCCAACAGGTTATTGAAGACCTGTCTCAGCCGGCTTGCGTCTGCGTTAACGACGAACATTTGACCCTTCTTGATAGCGGTGTAGTCAAGAGTGATTTTTTTCGACTCGAAGCGCCCTTCGGCAGCTTCGATCACCTCCTGCAAAATGGAGACAACCTCCGTCGGCACCATATTCGGAACTATGAGTCCGATGTCGAAGCGAGCCAACCAATGGATGTCATCCACAAGATGGTTCAACGCCATAATTTCCTTGTGCAAAACGGATAGTGTGCGCGGGTTGACCTCCTGTACTCCATCCTGGAATGCTTCCACCTGCGCGCGCAGCACAGCGATTGGAGTACGCAGCTCATGGGAAGTGTCAGCGATCCATTGTTTACGAGCTACATCGTGCGCTTCCATTGATGCAGCAAGAGCGTTGAGCTTAACCGCTAGATTACCGATTGCATCGGATCTCTGGAGGACCAGTCGTTCGGAGAGGTTGCCTGATGCTACTTTGTCCAGAGCCTCCTCGATGGAGCGAAGATCACGGTAAAGGCATTGAGACAAATACTGCGCAGTACAACCGTATACGATGGCGAACGACACTAGTGCAACCAGCAAAGCAGGTAACAATCCTGACTGTGCCACAAGTGCCACGAGAACAAAAATCAGCACAGCGATTAAGCTTGAAAAAACAAACAGGTCTTTCTGGATCATCGGCCGCATCGATACATATTACACTCCTCAAAATTGCATTGGAAGTGCCCATCTCCGGCGGTGCAGTCAGAGCTCACTGGGACTCACGTGTTCAGATGTCGCCGCATAACTCCAGTTGACAAGCCTGCCGCGGCTTCGTGTGCTACTAAGCATTCGCTGTTTGCATGAAACTAGTTGAACTTCGATTCAAGACAAGTCTTGATCGAAGGGGTGGATAGAATCTCCTTAAGAGTCAGATCTGTCTTTTGAATTCTGGACAGGATCATGCCACAGTAAATCCACTGCTCCTCAGGTGACAGCCCGAGATTGCCGTCGATAAGCTTGTATTCGTTCACTATTCCGTTGAGTTCCTCTGTAGGATTATTCAGCGGTGGTTTTCTCATCCAGTCAACGACGTCGAGGACGAGTTTCCTCCGTTCATCAAGAGTGCTCTGCAATTTGAATCCAATGTAACTGCTCTTATCAGCGATCATCTTCGCGTAGACTTGTTCCAGCCAGCGATCGAATTCCGAACCGAAATTATAGTTTTGCAGAACCTTCTTCAGATTCTCTTCGGTCACGATGCCGGGGGAGGGTGCGCCCGGATATACGTAGCTCATGGGTTGACCCGAGAGCATTTTCGAAAAACTCTCGTAGTAGGCCCAGGTATTTTCCTTCCCAAGCTGCTCGGATAAGGTGGAATTGCCTGACGCCAGGTCTTGCACCAGGGAGGCTCGGATGACAAATACTTCGTGAGGGTTGTCGTTGCATCCCGCAACGATACTCAGCTTTTTCTGAATGCCGGCGTGTTCAGCCTTATCAATGAGCATTCCGACGATACTGTTTGAACTTGCTTCAACGACGACATCTCCTCCCACCCAATAGTGCTCGGAAGCCGGTGAAATCTTGTCGAACTGGGCAGCCCATGCAGGATCGCCAGGAACCGGCTGGGCATATGCCATCAGTGTTGTATTGTCCCATGGCCAACTTTTGACTTCTTTTCGCAGTTCATCACCATAACTTCCTTGCTCAACGGCGCTGGCGAACTGGCTGGCGAGCCCAGCTCCCAGACTGTGACCTGTAACAAAGATATGCTCGGGAGCCGGATATTTCTGCTCGAGATGTTTGCAGCAAGCAGTTATTGGTCCGAGCATAGTTGGCAGTGCCTCTGCGAATCCCTCGGTAACTTTGCCAACTTTGCTGATCATAGGCTGTTCAATTTGTTTGTTGCCATGAAGG
>CAYTDR010000363.1:0-7507 GCA_964436185.1 uncultured Candidatus Obscuribacterales bacterium
TTTGCTCTCGAGTCATCACGTCAGGCATGTCCACGTACGCCGTCTCCAATCATGGTGGGGACTGAGAAGGCGTTGCGAAATCGTGGGTAGATTCGCTAGAACGTGGCTGGGACGGGAGACCTGAGAATGTTGCCTGAGGCAGGATATGCTCAAGAGGTATACGCCTTTCTTGAACTAGATGCAAAGATAGGCGTCACCAAAGATATGGAACGTAACCTCTCGTTTGACTTGTGATCGGCGTGTGATCGTCTTGTGATCGGGTTTTACCGCAAAAGCCGAAAAACCGTAGTTCGAACTATGTTTGTAGCGCAACTATCGTTTGTGATATTGAAAGAGCGGAAAAAATGAAAAAGTTTCGGGAATCCTTCGAACCAGGCGTTGGCAAAGGTGAAAAAAGCCGGCAGGCTGGAGATATTTGAATGGAAGCTGGGGGCAAGAGAAGGACCCGCTGGCTGATGCTCACCAGGTCCTTCTCTTGCTGTTCAGCGACAGGCAGCTACCGATAGCTACCCGTCACTTGCGGAAACGGATTACGGCTTCTGCGGAGGCGCGGTCCGGACGTTGGGCGGAATCGGGAGCACCTCGATCTCGATGGTCTCCTGGCGAATCACCGTCAGCATTCCCTGGCTCGGGAAGGTCACGGTCACCGCACCCTTGCCCAGGCGGAGCGTCGAGAAGGCGGCAGCCTGGTTGAACGTGTTGTGCGGACGGGACTGGAAGAGGTTGCCCTTGCCGTCCGTCTCCTTCGCCTCGACCTTGTTGGTGCCCTTTTCGAACACCAGACTCTGGCCCTGGTAAACCGTCAACTTCTTCGGCAGTGGCTTGCTCAGGTCAACCGTGACGGTCGACATCAGGCGAGCCGGAGAAGCCTTCGGCTGAGGGGCGGGTTGGGCCGGCGGCGGCGCGATCACCTCGAAGGTGAGCTTCTCCACCTTGGGAGTGGTACCGGGGGTGGTGATGGTGAATTCGCCCTTGCCCTCGCGGGTCGCCTCGAAGACGGAGAGCCCGTTCTTCTGGGCGATGTCGTTGAGGATTTTACCCTTGCCGTCTGTATCAGCACCTTCCACCTTGCCGGTGACGTTCATGAAAACGACCTTCTGCCTTGTTGTGACCTGGATCTTGGCGGGGAGCGCCTTCGACAGGTCGACGACCACGGCCGCTTTGGGGCGAGGCAGCGGCCCAGTACCGGGCGGACGGGCCGGGCGAGGCGGGTACATGACGTTGACCGCGATGGTCTCGGTCTTGCCGCCCTGCTCGATCGAAATCTCTCCGGAACCCACTCGCAGGGTGCGGAAACTGGCGGTCAGCTTGGCGGGGGTGCGCAGCTCCTGGCGGAAGAGCTTGCCTTTGCCATCGGTCTCTTTGCCCTCGGCCTTGGCGGTGCCGTTCTCCAGATGGATGCTTTGTCCGACGGTGACGTCGATGGTGGCGGGCAGCGGCTTGCTCAGGTCGACCACCGCCGGACCCTTCGGTGCGGCGCTGATGGTCTGAGCGCTGATGGCGGAGCCGGCGAAGAGGCTGACGACGAGCGCCAGCGCGCCGATTGCGAGTTCTTTCATATCTATTCTCACTGTGATTGTGTTCTAGCTCGTGTACATCTACGAGCGTTCGCGTTGCGAGTGGAGCAGCGTGGGGAACATTTTTCAGCGGTTCCCCATGGCACGTCGGTTGTTGTTAGAGCCCGTATCGTCGGGCTACGGCGGCACGAACTTCCTCATCCGAGGCTGTCTCGGGCAGTCCGAGACTCGTGCGGCGCGATTTCTGGAACTCTCGATCGATCGCGTCGCTGAGTTCCTTGTCGCTGCAAGTTACCGGCAGTCCGTAACGCTTGGCGACAGCCGCTCGAACGTCTGCAGCTGAAGCATCCTCCGGTAGTCCGAGACCGCGACGTCGCGATTTCTGGAACTCGCGATCGATCGCGTCGCTGAGCTCCTTGTCGGTGCAATCTTCCGGCAGCCCATATCGTCGGGCCACTGCGGCGCGAACCTCTGCCTCGGAAGCCGTTTCCGGCAAGCCGAGACCGCGGCGGCGCATCTTTTGAAACTCTGCATCAATGGCGCGGCTGATGGTCTCGTCGTCGACGCGACGGGTGCCGTCGGTGTTGGTTGTGCCACCGGCAGTACCACCATCCGGGCGGCTAGCTGTCGGCTTCTGTGTGTTGTTTCGCAACCGCAGAAGCAGTCCGGCCAAGCCGAGCACCATGAGCAAACCAAGCCCAATCAGTGCATAGGGCCACATGTTGATGTCCTCTTTTTTGCGAGTTCCTTTTGCTGTTGCATTAGTGGGTTCTTGATGGAACAAGCTTGATGTGAATCAGACCGTCAATCTTTAGGCATGTAAAACGGTCGTCTCAGAAGGGATCCTTGCTGAAACTCTCGCTCGATTGCCTTAAACAACATCTCGTCGCCGCAGGTCTCGTCCAGTCCGTATCTTTTCGTCATCGCCCTTCGCAGCCGTTTCTCGTCAGTCTCGTATTGGAAGCGCAAGAACACGTAGTCCGCTGGGTATTTTTGCGGTCTCGTCATTCTTAGCAGGAGGAACGGAAACGAGAAGGACAAGAGGAAGATGATTAGAATCACGATGGCAGGCGACATTTCTTGTACTCGGGAGGGGGGTCTCGCATGCCGATGCGCAGAATGCGGAACATCAGCATGCAAGTGAAGGGTTTACTTGGTGCCGGGTTTGCGGCCGTCGATGGCGTTGAGCGCCCCGTGAGCGACCTTGAGCAACGCCTGGGTCTGGTTGTAGTCGCGGCTGGCGAAAGCCTCGTTGAGCTTGCCTACCAGGGCGATGGCAGCCGTCACTTCGATGCCCGTGCTGGGGATGAGCAGGCCGTCGGCGACCTGGAGTCTTGCTGCCGTCTCGGCTACCGGTGTCTCCATCACGTTGGGCTTGGGACTGAGCAGGTCGACCGAGAAGCGGCAAAGCACCTGTGCCTTCTTCCAATCGGAGCGCCGCTTGGCGAACAGATACCTGAGGCAGGCAGCGGCTTGTTCCAGCGCCTTGCGGGCGATGGCGACTCGCGCCTTGATGGAGACGTTCGCCTCACCGCCGGTGATATCAAGACGGCTGCACGACTCGATGGCCACCTTGAGCGCGCCCAGATACGCTTCGAGAGCCTCGGCGGTGGTGGACTTGCGCTTATCGGTGACTATCGTTTTGGCTTCCGCCAACTTCGTCATTGTCGTCTTGGCGAGCGTGATCGGCAGGTCCTTGCCGTGCTGCAGGAGCCGATTGAGCAAGTTCTTGCTGCCATTAAGGGCGGTGTCGAGCAAGTCCAACTTGACCTGGCTCAGGTCAGCATCCATCATGGCTTGAGCGCGAAGACGGATGAGGCAGGCGAGGATGATGCGCGCGTACGTGTTGGTGACGCGTGGAAGTCGGGTCTTGGCGTCGGTGAGTGCGCCAACCATCTCTGCTTGCCGGGCGAGCAGAAGGGCATCGTGGAAGTCTTCGTTAGCCAGTGCTTGAACGCACATGTAGAGACAGATGCCGTAGTTCTGCGTGCCGGGAAGCTCGACAGCAAAAGGATCTCCGTCTCCGTCTTCCAGTTGTGAGACAGGGATGGTGATCACTGCAGTGGGGACGTTCGGTCGGTAGGGAACCAACACGCCGCCACCACTCTTCTTCTCGCCCTGTTCGGCAGGAGCGGCACTGGAATCTTGTTCTTGAACCTTTTCGCTCATTGTTCCTCCGGAGTTGCATTAGTTTAGAAGTAACGCTGGATGTCTCACACCGAAAACATGAGCAGTGCCCGAGGTGAGTAACACCTCTAAAAACAACTGCAATCAAGCGACAACTTTTTGCTGGTACTTACGGTTAGGCCTGTCAAAGAACAAAAACAAATATTTCCTCCAGGCTAACCTCTCAAGTGACCATGCAATCAACAGATGTTGATAAGAGCTAAGTACGATCCGACGCCACAGTTTGCGCTTGACAATGATGCGCCTGAATGATGTCAGGTGCTGATGTACAAGGGTGCGCGCCTGTTTGTGGCGCTTGTCATTAAACCTCTGCTAGCGAGTGCAGGTAGTGGTTATTGAGAGATTTATCAGCTGCAAAACGAAGGATATTTTTCTCAAGAACCTCATGTCAAGCGCATTTCTCGCGCAAGCGCGCGAATTATTGATCTTTTGTTTTTATAAAGCTTCTGTGTACATGCAGTTTTTCGTGAACAAAGAAAGTTACAGCAGTTGAACAACCATGTCTGAACTCTTTAACTTAACAGCCTTCAATATCGTTTCTCTCTTCACCAAATATTCCTCAAGAAAACAGCCTCTCCATCCAGAACACCTTCCTCCAACCCGCTTTATGCGAGGGAAGGTTCTTGCCTGATATCCAAAGTTCAGTCATTTGCTGCTTGTCAATCGGGAATTCTCTGCTCGTAACTCAATTGTTCTACAGCTGTGTTGCGAGACGTTTCTTCAGTGTCAGAACTAAGCGACCC
Source organism: uncultured Candidatus Obscuribacterales bacterium (assembly GCA_964436185.1). Taxonomy (GTDB): domain Bacteria; phylum Cyanobacteriota; class Vampirovibrionia; order Obscuribacterales; family Obscuribacteraceae; genus CAYTDR01. The sequence goes on from CAYTDR010000363.1 coordinate 4,448, forward strand.
CGTCGCTTGTGAAATTCTTCAGAAGGAACCTTCGGTGTTAAAGAACATCAAGCTGCGTAAGGTGCTTCCGCTGGTTATCCTGGTCGGTCTCGCTATCACCGCTGGTGGTACTAACGTATTCAGCGAGGCCGTGCAGACCCAGGTCGTCCAGGTGGCGAAGGATTATCTCGCTGCCATCAAGCCCCTCATGGGCAACATCTTCGTCGGACTCTTGTTCGCGTCCATCGCCTATCTGGCGTTTGACCCGATCATGTTGCTCCTGACCAAGGCTCTGAATGCCACCAAGTGCGACGAGCGAGGCTGCCGGCTGATCTCGCGCACGGTGAATCTCTTCTACTGGGTGCTGACGATCTTCATCAGCATCAGCTTCATCGCGCCAGGTTTCCTCTCGCAGCTTCTGGTCGGTGCTGGTCTGTTCAGCGCTGCGTTGGCTCTCTCCTTCAAGGGCATCGCCTACGACTTCATCTGCGGTGTGCTGCTCAACTTCACTCCCAAGTGCAAGGTCGGTGACAGTATCGACATCGTCGGCTTCAAGGTGGAAGGCAAGGTAAGCGACATCGGCTACGTGATGTCTAAGATTGAGACTGCCGATGGCGTGGTAAGCGTACCCAACCGGGAACTCTGGGATCGTCCCACCAATATCCGCGACCCGCAGAAGCTGGCTGCCAATGCCGCTCTTGCCCAGTCGGCCGCTCAAGCCGCTGCTCCGCCCGTCGGGCAGACAGCGCCAGTGACCGGTCCGATCGTAGCTCAGGACGGTGCGCCGTCCACTGGCGCCGCACAGCCGCCCAAGTGATGAGACGACAGTGCTTGCTTGTTTGATTGCTCACTGTCACGTCTTCGGTCATGTGACCGAGACTCCCGTTAACACTTTTCTTCCAGCTGCGAAAAGTAGAAGTAGGAGATAAGTATGAAATTCTACGTAAACGAAAACGCGCCCGTCGCCGAGTCCGAGGGACAGCTGCATATCGTCTGTTGCTTCGAGGAAGATCTGCAACAGGATGAGATTGCAGCGGAAAACATCGTGCTCGAGCCGGCGACCGGCTCTTTCTGCCAGACGAACCACTGCTTCGAGAACGCGCTGTTGCGGCGCGCTCGTGCCGAAACCTTCACGGCCAGCCCCGGCAAGGCGCTCGTCCATCTTGTCGATGACGACGGTGCCAAGGTCGGCCGCGTCATGCTGCTCGGTCTGGGCAAGGGCGACAAGTTCTCGCTCGATGTTCTGAAGAAGGCTCTGGTCAAGGCCTTTACCGACGTGAAGAAGCTCGAGATCGATGATGTCACCATCTCGGCTCAGCCGATTCTCGCTCGCGGTATCGATGCCTACGCCCTCGGGCAGGTGATCGGCGCTTATGCCGGGCTGCTCGACTACAACCCCAAGCACTACAAGACCAAGAAGGGTGGGCACAAGGGCGACCCGAACATCGCCACCCTGAAGCTGCTCTCGGACGAAGGCGTCCACGACGAGCTGCGGCGCGGTCTCAAGGACGGACGTGCTATCGCCACCGGTGTCAACCTGGCTCGCGATCTGACCACCGTCCCGGCCGGCAAGCTCCCGCCCATGGCGCTGAAGGCTGCCGCTGAGACGGTAGTGCGCGACAGCCGCGGTCTGATTACCGGCAAGTACTACTGGGGCAAGCGTCTGGAGCAGATGAAGGCTAACGCCCTGCTGGCCGTGGCCGCCGGCTCCACCCAGAAGCCCGTGATCATCGAGCTGGACTACACGCCGCCCTGTGGGCCGACGAAGAACGTCCTCTGCCTGGTCGGTAAGTCGATCACCTTCGACTCCGGCGGGTTGAACCTCAAGCAGGGTGACGGCATGCGCCACATGAAGCGCGACATGGCCGGTGGCGCCACCGTGCTCGGTGCTATCCAGGCGATCGCCGCTCTCGAGCTGCCCATCTCCGTCAAGGTGGTCATGGCCGCTGCCGAGAACATGACCGGTCCGGCCGCCTACAAGCCCGGCGATGTCATCGAGACCATGAGCGGTCTGACCGTCGAGGTGGACAACACCGACGCGGAAGGGCGCCTGACGCTCATCGATGCCATCGAGTTCGCCAAGCGGCGTGGTGTTTCGCACATCGTTGACTTCGCCACCCTCACCGGTGCCGTCAAGTCCATCGGCGGCGACGTCGCTGCTGCCGCCTTCGGCAACAAGCGCGACTTCACCGAGATGGTGGCCAATGCCGGCGAGTCGCAGTCCGAGCGCATGATCGTCATGCCCATGCTCGAGGAGCTGCGCGATTCCAACGACTCGGACATCGCCGACATGAAGAACTCGGGTGGACCTCTGGCCGGCTCGATGACCGCGGCCTGGTTCATCCGGGAAGTGGCTGGTGAAGAGATTCCCTGGGTACACCTGGACATCGCTGGTGTCGCCTATCGTACGCGTTCGCTCGGTCCTGATCCCAAGGGTGCCACCGGATTCGGTGTGCGCACCGCGGTAGCTCTGGCCAGCACTCTGGCGGCTGAGAAGCGGTAACGGCTTGGCTAGCAAACGGGGGAGCGCTCTTCGGGCGCACCCCCGTGTCCGCCGAAACTGCTATTGAGTACATAATTCACTTTGGCAAGCCATTGTCGCTAACAGTGGCGGAAACCCATCAAGGAGTTTGTATATGATCGATGGATGCGGCGATTTTGATGGACATGACGGTGGTCACGGTCACGGTCACGGCGGTCACGGTGGCGGTGACCACGATGGTGGATTGACTGGCGTCGTCCTCGATATTGGACACAGCGGGCACGGCCATAGCGGTGCTCATCTGGACATGAGCCATCAGGGACACTCAGGCCCAGGCCACGATTGTAGCGATGCTGGTGAAGGTCTGGATAGCATGGGCGGTGACTTCGGTGGTCTGGGATCTGTTTCCCTCACCGACGCGCTTCTGCTCTCCTATGACCACAAGAAGATTCAGCCGGAAGATGGTCTCTTCTCCTCCGGCTACGCTATCGTCGATGGGGTGGTCGGCAACGATTACGCCCTGGTTCGTCCAGGCAAGCCGGGCTCACTCCCTCCTGCAGGGACTTCACCAGGGCCGGCTCCTCTGCCGGTCCAACTGG
>CAYTDR010000364.1:0-7505 GCA_964436185.1 uncultured Candidatus Obscuribacterales bacterium
ACCCTACAAACCTGACTCTCATTACGACTGGTACAGAAACCACCAGCAGGCCAGTGGATCATGCCTCCGGTGTTGTCGGGATTGACCAACAAGATCCGTGGAGCGGATCCATCTGTTATCCCGCACCTGCGCCCGCCGATTATGTCGCTGAGGTTATGGGCCTTACTTCCGACCGGGAGCGTCGGCGGTGGACTGCTCGTGGATGTAGTGCTGATGTTGCCTCGTCGCAAGTATGGGGACATTTCCAACAGAACCGCGACGAGGAAAGGAACCGTGAAAGCGGCTCTCGTTTTCGTGCGTCGTTCGAGTTTATCGCGAAACTACTTCAAGCAGTACGCATGGATTTAATGGTGGAAATACAAATCGAACGCCGTCAACAACGAGTTCATTCGGAAGGCGATAAGCATGACACCAGACCATTCTCGTCAAGCAGGATACTTTTTCTCGTCAAATCCGACGGCAGTATCACCACGCTGTGACGCCGTACTTGAGCTAGGAAAGAAGCTGACGAATGAGCTTGGACTCGAACCGTCGGTGGACACTCTTGGACGCTGGATGGCTCACTATATCGCAGAGCTAATTTGCGAAGCAGAACAGGCTTCTTCGACAGAGAAACCGGCAAAACTGCAAGCTTGTTTCGAAGCGATTCTAAACATTTGGGCGCATCGCTATGCCATGCCAAACGGCCAGCGCCCGTTTGAGGAAATCGAATTGGTCATTCAAACGATTGAAAGTCTCAATCCCGAAAACGGCGCTCCGAGGTATTTTCGCGAAGCACGCTCTGCTTTAGACGAGAATGCGGAGATGGGTCCTTGGCTGACTCTTATTGATGAGTTGGATCATTCGGCAAGAATACTAACTCGCTTCTGCCTAACTCGCGCTGCGCACTCCGCACTTGACAAATCGATGGAATGGGTGGCACTGGCCGAGGCAGCAGGTGCAGATAACGGGATTGAGTTCCCAATAATTCGAATGATTGATCATGAGAACGAGGTATTCAACGGATCGAGTGAAGATGAGCGCGATGTGCATGTCCTAGTGGATCGCAAGAATCGGCTGGAGAGATTTATAACATTGGCTACGGCGCTGGTTACCGAACTTCAGGAGGAGGTGCAGGCAATGGACGAGTAGCCGACGGCTTTTTTCTGGTCCGCCTGTCGAACTGTGATCCACTTGTGGTGCCCTTTTTGCGATTAATATCCCATTATAGAACTGCCAAGAGCCGCACCAACCTTGGCAGAAGGTCCACCGTTGAGTGCCTGGCGATAGCGATGCAACGGATTTTCACGAGGCCAATGTTACCAGAGCACACGGTTCTACAAGTATGTAGAACTCAGGCGGCCTTCCGCTCAAATGACCGAACGAGCCCTCCGACGTATGACTGGACCTCTACCGAGTCCCTGTTGAAGTTCACCACTTCGCCTGGCACTTCGTGAACGGGTGGCAGATTCTCACGTTCCATGTGCGACCGCTTGAGGTTGTAGTAGCCCACAAACTCCCCCACGACATGGTCCAAGTGCTTTTTGCCGAAAAGGATGAATCTAAACAAGCACTCGTACTTGATCGTGAGTATGAATCTTTCACATCTTCCGTTCAGATTTGGGGATGTAATCGGCAGTTTGTTGGTTCGCACTCCCTTGGTATCCAGTGCTTCGGTGAACTCCTTTGTGAACTTTGTGTCGCGATCGTGCATCACGATGGAGGGTTTCTGTTCTCGACTCATTGTCTGGTCGAGGAAGTCCTTCGTCTGCTCAACCACCCACGCTGAATTCGGATGCTCAGTCGATTCTGACACAATGACTTCGCGAGTCTCCATGCAGAGAAAGACCATGAGATACAAATCGCGAAGCCCTTTGATGGTCACGCTTTTCACAGAAAAAAAGTCGACGGCCCAGAGCGTCTCCGCATGACGTTTGATGAAGTTGTCCCAGCAGTCGTTTTTGCGATTCGGGCTGGGTTCGATGCCTTCTTCCTTCAGGATGTTCCGTACGGTCTGACGGCTGATGTTCTTGATTCCCACCTTGCGAAGTTCTCCCAAAATGCGGCTGTATCCAAAGCCGGTTGTCTTCGCGAGCTCTATGACGAACTCGCGAACCTCGCGAGGCTTACGTTGGCCCGCTCTAGGATTCTTTCGCTTCTTGCTTCCATCCTTCACACGGCACCATCGGTAGAAAGTCTCCGGTGAGACAAGCGTGATCAACTCTTCGATCGCTTGTCCGAGCCCCTTACCGAGTTTGACGAGCCGCGAGCGTTCCTCGGGCTTCGTGTGGATCTGGCCGGGAACGCGGCTCCGCAAAATCTTATTCTCTTCCTTCAAGAACTCGACATATCGCGCCAGTTCGTTGTTGGTCGCAGTGGCAATCAGGGACAGCAGCGGGTGGAAAATCTTGGCGGCCATGCTATTGTCGTAACTCGTTATTTAGGTCGGTAATGACACTTCTGTTGAACAGCGCTATGTCGCTTGGCGGGCACGAGAAAATCGCCAGTCTGACATGTTTCTTTGTGCGCTATTTGATGGGCTAGATACAGACGCGGAAAAACTGCTTCCAAAGGCGAAGCAAACGTCTCATCTGAAGTCGCATCGAAGCGGTCTTTTGATCGCGCCCGCAGCGCTCCCCGTCGGCGAATCATTCCGTCCTGCTAGTCCGAGTTCGTGGCCCTAATAGGCCCGAAAGGCGAACTCGAACTTCCGGTTTTAGAAGGCGTCAGTCCCCCCACTAATCCCCCCACTAATACGCGTTATCCTACGTTGAGCAACGCATTAGCAAAGCTAGGGCAAAACAAAAGCCCCTGAAATCAGGGGCTTTTGCCAGCATCAGCAAAGCATTAGGAAAGGTTCAACGGTCTACGGAACCGAAGGGGGTGAATCGATCACAAACTACAGGTGAAATCATCGGTATAGCCGAAGAAGAATGGAATGCGACGATCCCCACCAAGATGCTACATGCATCTCCTGAATCAAAAGATCTTGCGTCCGCAACTTTCGGAAATGTCAAAATCTCCCTTTCGCCCTCCTCTTCACAAATCAGCCCTCGGCCGGGGCATCCAAGGCCCACGGAAGAAATCGTCGTGAAGTATGAGCAGTTGTCGCCAGCTTGGAAGGCAGGATATCGGCTCGAAACTGACAACAAAACGAAGACTACCGCGTTGACAGGGTGGATGCTGTTCGAGAACCAGACCGGGCTCGACTGGAAGGGGATTGACGTTGCCCTAGTCGAGTCGTCAACCCCGACAGCTTCTGCCTCCCCAATCTCGCTAACGGGAGTATCGTTACCTCGTGAACATGGCAGACTTGCGCTTCAGAAGCCAATTCCATTAGACACGAATGTGCAACCGTTCCTTGTCTTTGATCCAACCCTCGATTGCTGTCATCCGATAAAACAAACTCGTATCAGTTTGTCGCAAAGTGCTGCGAGAGGGCTGCCTGCCGGGCCAGTTACAGTTTTTTCGGACGGGGCTCCCAGCAGCACGGTGCAGTTTAGAGGTGTGGCTCCAGGGGGAAGTGCGCAATTGGCGCACCCCGGAACGGTTGAATTGGATATGTGTATTGAGCGCAACAACCGCCCCGTTCGCACGACATTTTTGGGGGTCTGTCTTCGACGCGGATGTTTTGATTACCGCGAGAGGCGTCGAACTTTGTTTTTCAACGTTAATCACTCGAATAAGTACGACGGAAAAGCGGTCGAAATCTTATTTCAAATTCCTGGCGAGCAGTGCTGGGAGCCAGTGGCATCCATTTCGACCCTTCCTATGGGATCGTCGATACAGCAAGTTGAAGTCGAGCAGGATGCGAAGCTGCAATCCATAAAGTCAATCGACTTATACAGTGCACCACTTGATGTAATCAGGAGCCTGGATTTGGATCCCTCCGATCCATATGCCGCCTTACTGAAAAAAGTGGTCGAGCAAAGGAACGCCCAGAATCAAAAAGCACTCGACACTCTGCTGTGTTGTCCTGACGTTGTGATCGATTCTGTACAACTGGTTTGTGAACCAGTAAAGCCGGGAATGATTCCAGAGGTCTTAGTGACAATCAGGAATGTTGGAGGGAGCGGCTGTGTTTTCCCCATTGGGACACCGATAGTCTCGCTTGATCGGTTCAATCAAGCGATTGCGGGGCCGGCCCCACTCGTTCTCGACGCTTGTTGCTCCAAAACGCTTCGGTTGCGCGCAACCGGACCCGTGACTGGAAACGCCAATCTCTCAGTATTGGTCGACCCGGCAGGCAAGGTGGATGAGGCTGCGGAAGATAATAATCGCTTGACGTTTGAACTCAAAGTCGTACCCTAATTTCCGGACCGCGCGCGGCAGGTCGATGCCTAGCAAGAAGACTACAACCTACCGACGCACTCCAGCAGCACAGCGGTGTTACCCGACAGGTACTTTCATTGCCCTTGAAAAAAAGTGCTGGCAGCGACTGGTACAGAAACCACCAGTAAGCCAAGTTCGCGCCCTTTGTAACATTTCACGCAACTCTGCGCTCGAAGGATTGCACTAGTCCTCCGACATACGACCTTACCTCCACAGACTCGCGCTTGAACTTCACCACGTCGGCAGCCGCAACCCGGATCGGTGGCAGATGCTCGCGTTCCATGTGTGATCGCCGTACGTTGTAGTAGTCCACAAACGAGGTCACGAGGTAGTCGAGATGCCGCTGCCCGAAAATTATAAATTTAAACAAGCACTCATATTTTAGCGTGAGCCCAAACCTTTCCACCCTTCCGTTCAAATTCGGTGAAGTGATGGGCAACTTATTGGTGCGTACGCCCTTCTCTTCGAGTGTTTTCACGAACTCCTTGCTGAACTTTGTATCCCGATCGTGCATGACTATTGAGGGCTTCTTCTCGCGCTCCATTGTCTGGTCGAGGAACTCTTCCGTCTGCTCCACAACCCACGCAGAATTTGGGTGCTCGGTCGATTCCGTCACGATCACTTCGCGCGTCTCAAGGCACAAGAAGACCATTAAATACAGGTCACGAATGTCCTTGATGGTGACACTCTTCACGGAAAAGAAATCCACAGCCCAGAGTGTCTCCGCATGGCGATTGATGAAGTTGTCCCAACAGTCGTTCTTACGATTCGGACCTGGCACTATGCCTTCTTCCTTGAGGATGTTTCTGACGGTCTGACGGCTGATGTTCTTGATCCCCACTTTTCTAAGCTCGCCTAGAATACGGGTATATCCGAACCCAGTGGTGCGCGCGACCTCAACTACGAACTCCCGCACGTCACGCGGCTTTCGTTGACCGGCCTTTGGATTCTTCCTCGTGTTGGTGGCCTGGTTGTCCCGGCACCAACGGTAGAACGTCGCTGGCGAGACCAGCGTGATCAGTTCTTCAACTGCCTGACCTAACGACTTGCCGAGTTTGACCAGTCGTGATCGCTCCTCGGGCTTCGTGTGAATCTGGCCGGGCACACGGGACCGCAGAATCTTGTTCTCTGCTTTCAAGAACTCGATATATCGAGCGAGTTCGTTGTTGGTTGCGGATGCGATCAGTGCCAGCAGTGGGTGGAAAATCTTGGCGGCCATGCTATTCTCGTAACTCGCTATAAAACGGTGAGATAACACTTCTGTTGAACAGCACTATGTCGTCCGCGAGGCACAAAAAACCGCGACCAAAAGTGATCGCTTGAATCGTTTCGTTTCCGGTCCTCGGGCGAGCAGTTCTTGCCGCCGCATTCTGGCCGTTCTGAGGGCCGATTCCGTGTCTCAAAGAAGCCGGAATAGTGCAATGCTATCAATCACCGAAGCGATTCTGTGGCGATGACTTGAAGGGGCGATCTGGCTGCTGACGCTCAATAGTTCGCGTCCACTTCTCGGTGATTCAGCCTACTTTCGGCTGTCACTTTTGAGCTGCGTCTGCCTTGCTACGCGCTCCGAATCTAAATGTTCGGTGGCACGGAACGTGGCACGGAATTCTGACTAAGAATGCAAAAGACTTGCTAAGATTGAGAAAGTACAGCGAGTCGAAGCGGCGACTTATGCATGCCACAACTCTAATAATTGCTGATAGTTGCAGATCTCTTGAGCGGTAAATCGTCGCCCTGAGTGGACCGGCCTACGGAACCGAAGGGAGTCTTCGCGTTCTCCCTCAAGGCAGCGCAAGACCAAGGCTATTTTAAGCCAATTGCATTTAAGCCCGTAGTCGAATTCGACCCCGAGCGCAAGGACGCAGCAGTAGCAGAAGCGGCGGTCGAACAACTGAGAAAGGATGCACATCTCGGGCACATCCTGATGGCTCGCGTCTCAAGCATTCCACGGGCAAAGGCTGTGTTTGAGTACTACAAGCGCTTCGAAGAGTTCAGCCCAGTACAGATTCATACAGGTATAACGTCGACTTCAGAACGGGACGAAATCCGACGAAAGCTACTTTCGGGTGAATCACGAATCGTTGTCTGTGTTGACATGCTCGGCGAAGGATTCGACCTGCCTGAGCTAAAAATCGCAGCATTCCATGATATTCGTCAAACTCTTCCAATAACACTTCAACTCGCAGGCCGATTCACAAGATCAAAGCCGGATGTGGGCAACGCAACCTTCATTGCAAATATCGCCGACTTGGAAGTCAAAGATGAACTCAAGAGGCTATATCAGCACGATGCAGATTGGAACTCATTGCTACCCTACATCAGCGAGGGTGTGGCCGAGGGAGATATACGGCTTGGAGAGTTTCTTAGTGGCTTTCCCGCACTCCCAGATGAACTGGCTCTCAGAAATGTGCGCCCGGCCGTGAGCGTTGTAGTCTACAAGACAAACGGCGGCTTCTGGTCGCCCGAAAACTTCGAAGATGGCATGGCGGGAGTTGAAGGGTTCGACCGGCTTTATCATGCTATCAACGACCTTCACAAGACGCTCATTATTGTGACTGCGAAGCGCGTCCCCGTGCCATGGGCTCAAAGCGCGGAGATCCACACTTGGGACTGGCAGCTCTATGTGGTGCATTGCGATGAGGAGTCAGGACTTCTTTTTATTCACAATTCAGATAATGCGGGATACTTCAAACGCCTAGCCGCAGCGGTTGCAGGACCAGATGTAGAGCTTGTTCAAGGGGCCAACGTCTTTCGATGCATATCCGAAATCAAGCGATTCAAGTATCAGAACGTCGGACTGCGACAACAATTGGGGCGCCTCGTGCGATTTACCATGAGTTCCGGAAGTGATGTTGAACTCGGAATGACTGAAGCACAGAAGCGTAGAGCTATAAAGTCGAATATATTTGGTCAGGGCTATGAGGGCGGCTTCAAGACGACCATTGGCTGCTCAAGCAAGGGGCGAATTTGGTCTTTTAGAACGACAAATCTGCTGGAGCTGACAAGGTGGTGTCGCCAGGTTGGGCAGAAGCTAGTAGATACGTCGCTTGATCCAGATGAGGTTTTGAAGGGCACAATCACTACAAAGTTGGTTGCGGTGAGGCCAGAGAAGTTCCCAATTGCGGTTGACTGGCCAGAGTTCTGACCTGCTCCCCATTTCCTGAGCCAGGCGGTATGAGAGTTTCCACAGCCCG
>CAYTDR010000365.1:0-7504 GCA_964436185.1 uncultured Candidatus Obscuribacterales bacterium
ACTGCCGGAGCCTTGAGTATGATCCAGCAAACACCGGACCACCCGCTGGTAGTTATGAATGGTGATCTCGTTACCACTGTTCGGCTGGATAGAGTGCTCGCTTTTCATCGTTATTGCCAGGCCCGAGCAACAATGTGCGTCGCCGCGTATGATGTTTCCATTCCCTACGGGGTGATCACTCATGAAGGAACGCAGATGAGGGGCGTGCTAGAGAAGCCTGTAGAACGGCATTTTATAAATGCAGGGATATACGTACTCGAACCTCAGGCACTGAAGCTGGTGCCTCACGGAAGCTATTTCGACATGCCTTCGCTGTTCGACCGACTTATGTCAGACAGGGAAACGGTCTCGGTATGCCCGCTTCGCGAACAGTGGATAGATATCGGCAGTATCGAGACCTACGAGCAGGCGCAAAATGAGTACCACGATAATGAGGCTGATGGCGCCAACTCAAATATGTCTGATCTTCCCGTACTGAACTCGGTGCAAGCTATCGGTTCTCTTTCTCCAACGCTTGTACTTTGAGCAACAAAGTGGCAAATGAAAGGAGCCCAAGCCCTGATCAATAGTAGCTGGACGAAGGTACTAAACCGCTATTTGCCCGGTCGGACACGTACGCCGCCTGTGCTTGCGTTTTTGCATATTCCGAAAACAGCGGGCACCAGCCTTGTCAGTATGGTCCAACAGAACGTTTCTTCCGAAAGCGCCATATACTTGTATCAATCGCCTCCTCTGAGCATCGAGCAAGTCAGCGCGACGCTTGCAGAGAAGGGCGAGAAGCTTAGTGCGATAGTCGGTCACTTTCACTATTCTTCCGGTTTTCTGCAGATCTATGATGGGTCGGTTTTGCGGGCTACTATTTTGCGCGAACCCATTCAGCGCATAGTGTCACACTACTTTTATTTGCGTTCAATAGCGGATGAAAACCCCGTTGGAAAGAGGCTTGTGGACGATAACGCCTCGCTTGTGGATTTCATAACCCGCCCGTACACGCCCAACAGCGATAACCTTATGGTGCGGATGCTCTGTAGTGACGACTGCAATGAACTACCCTGGGGGGAGTGCCGGCGCGAGATGCTGGAGCAGGCGAAACACAATCTGACGCATGGTTTCGATGTGGTCGGTTTCACGGAAGACTATGACAGCTTTTCTCATCTGGTATCACAGGCGATGCGATGGTCTAAGGGAGTGCATTCTCGCACGAACGTAACTCAATCCAAGCCGCCAATTGATGCAATAGACAGCCGAGAATTGGAAATAGTTCGTGAGAATAGTTCGCTCGACATCGAACTGTATGAGTTTGCTTGGGCTAACTTGAGAAACTCGTAGCAAGAGTCCGTCCTGGTGCCGCAAACTGTGGCATTTGACGGAAGCACTCAGAGTCTCTCGTGCGTTACCAGCTTCAGTCAGGGAACGTTGTCATTCGTCGAGTTCGTGCCGACGCGCGCGGCTTTCAATCTCGCCGCCTATTGTAAAGTGCGGTCAGTTCGTCGCCGGCGATATCTAGAGAACAGAACCAAACTTCGGTCATCGTGGGTCCCAATAGACCGCATCCATCCCTAAATTAACTTGTCGTTATGAAGGCAAAAAAGCTGGAGTATGCCTTATTCTGTTCCAGTTCATCCAAACGATTGACGGCGGTGGATCGCATGTCCGAAACTCGGGTTTTAGTTCTTGGCGGTTCTGGCATGCTTGGGCACGCAATTGCTCAAGTATTATCTGAGGAGTTCACTACTTTCATAACTACTCGCCACCCTATAGAAAGGTACGGCGAATGCTTGAAGTCCTTCTCTACAACGCATGTTGCCAATGTCAGCGTCAAAGAGTTCGATTCAGTAATTAGAGCTTTTGCATTGGCTCAACCCACGGTGGTGATCAACTGCATCGGGCTGGTCAAGCAGCTTCCGGAGGCTGAGGATGCTTTGGAGTCGATCGAAATCAATGCGCTCTTCCCTCACCGATTAAATCAGTTGTGTCAGGCTACTGCCACCCGTCTAATTACGTTCAGCACGGACTGCGTCTTCGCAGGCGATCGAGGAAACTACAGTGAGTCAGACCTACCGGATGCAAGAGATCTGTATGGACGAACGAAAGTCCTGGGAGAAGTAATCGCAGATGGTGCCCTGACTCTTCGCACATCCATTATTGGAAGGCAATTGCGTGGTTCTTATGGACTGGTGGAATGGTTCCTCGGTCAAAAGGGCAACTCAGTTCGAGGGTTCAAGAACGTCGTTTTCAGCGGGCTCACGACTACGGCAGTGGCTAATGTGTTGGTTCCGCTGATCGCAGATCATGAGAGTCTCTCCGGGCTTTATCACCTGGCCTCTGAGCCTATTAACAAGCACGATCTGCTCCTTTTGCTCAACCGTTTCTCTGGCGTAGACGTCGAGATAGTGCCTGATACCAAACCTGTGCTGGATCGATCTCTCGATTCATCCAGATTCAAAGAGTCTACCAAGATTATTGTCCCATCCTGGCCTGACATGATTCAAAACATCTTCAATCAGGAAACGTCCGGTCGACAAAACGCTGAATTCGCTCATATATAAAGCCGGCACTCTTTTGCGCAAGCGGTGGACCTACTAGGATTTTGTTGTTGCTTGTTTCCGCGATTCATGTGTCTGTTTCATCTGCAGCGCCACTACATGTGGTGTCAGCAAATTGTTCGCTTCCAGTAATTCTTTTATCTTTTCCTTAGTCAACAGATCGAAGCGGGAATCATACTCTTGGCCGGCCATTACAACATTCATGGAACCAGTCTGCAGCTCAGGAAGTATCGGTTTGATGACAAAGTATCCGTCTCGTTCTATCGTCCTGTGTGACTCCTCATCCGATACCAGAACCTCATGCAACTTCTCTCCTGGCCGGATACCTGTTACCTTTATCTCTATGGGCGCATCACCAACCATAACCTCCGCCAGGTCTCGAATCCGCGCAGAAGGGATTCTCGGCACATAGATATCTCCCGGCTCAGCTCCCTTCAAACAGGCGAAAATGGTATCGATGGCCTGATCGAGAGATAGAAGAAAGCGAGTCATATCATTGGTGGTGACCGTAACAGGACCACCGCAAGCAATTTGCTCATGGAATAAAGGAATAACTGATCCTCGCGAGGCGAGAACGTTGCCGTAGCGCACGCAGGCGATGCGGGTAGGCCCGCAATCGAGATTAGCGCGGCCGTAAATCCGCTCCTGGATGGCTTTGGTCATGCCCATCACATTTACCGGTTTGCAGGCTTTGTCCGTTGATACACCGATTACAGTATCAACTGTTAGTGCATTCTCTCTGATGGCTCTTGCGATGTTTTCTGCCCCTACAATGTTCGTCAAAACTGCCTCGTAGGGAAAATATTCGCAAGTAGGCACTTGTTTTAGCGCGGCAGCATTGAAAACGTAATGGGCGTCCCTCAGTGCAGTTCTCACCGAGCTGTAGTCACGAATGTCACCGAGGTGAAACTGCAGGACTTGTTCGTAGTTATGATAGAACAAGTCATCAGTCGATACCTTCAACTGACGAAACTCGAGGCGCATGAAATGCTGTTTGGCCTCATCACGAGATACGACAAGCACCTTTTTCGGCATGCCGCACTCGCCTGACAGAATCCGCCTGACGAGCAGTTTTCCAAGAGAGCCTGTGCCGCCAAATACTACAACATTTTTTTCGTCAAGCATTTATGCATCCGAGTTTCTACACCCCACAATCATAGGGCTTTTGCGGCTCGAGTCCCTTGAATTCCTTTCATAAGTACTAATAGAAACCGAGTCAGCGAGCGGCACCGCTCAATATGCCCGTCCGGATTGCTGTTCCAGGTGCGTTGTTTGTAACCGGCGTGAGATAATCACGCATGTAGGAGAACTCTCCCTGAGGCTTATTTGTCTCCGTCGAGGTCTCGAGCCGATTGCCGAATTCTCCCGTAAGGAGCTGATTCGACTTTAGTGCGCAGAAGAAGTCATTAAAAGCTTTGGCTTCTTGATTCCATGGGACGATCCAACTCCAGCCGCGACCCTTGACACGTTCCGGAAATGAACCAATGTCTGGTACCACTACTGGCAATCCTGCTTGCAGGACGGCGCTTAAAGTATAACTATAGGTTTCGGGGCACTGGGCTGGAAACCAGACCAGGTGTGGCTTTATCTGACCGAGCAGTTTCTGGAGATCTTTGTCTTTATACTTCCCGTAGGCGAGGAGCGCGCTCTCTGGTCTTGCTGCTAGCCTGCGATATGCAGATCCGAGAAGGTGAAACTCCAGAGGCAGTTCCCTGGTTACTGCATCGATCGCACACTCGTCCAATAGCTCGGCGCCTTTCTCCGGTCCAAGCGAGCCAAGAATGGCGATGCGAAGATCGTTGTGTTTGCTCACTGTTCGGGCAACCGGTATGGGCATCTCCTGGCGAATCTCGTGATCCATGTGCGGAGTCACTATGAATTCACGCGTCTTGAAGTAACCCGTTAGTCTTCTCGCCGTGTCGTGGCTGGGAACGAAGACGCGTTGAGCATCTTCGATCAACCATCGCTGGCGATCATACCAATCATCGATGGTAGTGCATGTGGTGATAGGGAGGACGGTCATACACTGATTACAGCCGGCTCTATCCGGTTGTCCGCAGTATTTCTTTTGGTAGTCGCACAGGACAATCTGAGGGCAGATGGCATGATAGTCGTGGGCGGTGAAGTCGAAGGGTAGAGATAGATCGGTTATTACTTTCTTGACAAAGAGACCTAAGCTGGAGGCATGATGAATGTGTGCTCTCGCGATAGGAAGCGTTCGTAGTAAGGCTAGAAACTCGGGATACTGTGAGTGGAGATTGAATTCCAAGCGTAATCCTTCTTCTGGATTGAGCCAGGCAATTTCGGTATGTTCTTCTGTTCCTCGAACCATCAGGAAGTTTGCTTGCGAGTCGAGCAATGTTGCCAACTCCCGTGCATGCCTGTCGGTTCCTCCTCCCAGTCCATGGGAGAAGAGCAAGATAGTTGGTCGTGAATGCTGTTGCAATCTCGTTAGATCGATTTGTGTTCGTACCGGCTTGAGGGAATCTACCCTGCCGTAGCTGCGAATGCTCTCTTCAAAATCCGGATAAAGCCTGGCTATCTGGTCTTTTGCCCTTGCTCTTTTTTCGATCTCCGCAGTTCGCAGTCCGTTCTCGTCTCGATTGTAGATAAACACATCTCCACTGGCAACGTGCTTCCATCCCAGCAGTGTCGCTTGCCGGCAAAAAACAATCTCGCTGCCATAGTCGGTAAGGCTTTCTTCGAAGCCTCCGACCTGGCGAAAACACTCTCTTTTCACGTACATGCAAAATCCAATCGCCGTGGGGATCTCGATGACGGAACCGGAAGCAGTTGTGCGCACCAGTTCGTCCATTTCGTCAAATGACATGTCGAAAGGAATGTGGTTGCGTTCGCCCATGCGCGGGTAACTACATATAGTGGCATTGTTGGATAACGGTGTGACGGTGCCGATGCGGCTGTCTGAATAGGCTGCCTTTTTCAATCGATCGAGCCAATCTCCTGATACCATGGTATCGGAGTTGAGCAAAATGAAATCGCGCTCCGGATGCAGGTTGACCGCCTGCGATACTGAAGTTGTATGTCCGAGCTTTGTTCGATCGCGATGCACAATGACTCGTTTACTATCGGCAAGTTCTCGTAGAAGGGTTTTGGTCCTTTCGTCGGTGGTATCGTTGTCAATGGCGATTAACTCGAATTTCGACTGGTTACCAGACTGAAGAATGCTATCGAGGCAGCTTTTAACTGTTTCGAAGCCGGCCTCGACCGGAACAATAATGTTTACGGGCGTGCCTGGAAGGCTCTGGGGAACGTTGGGGCGCTGTGCGTTTCTTTTCAGATTGCGCTTCAATTGCGACAGGCGACTGGCACGCCATCGTCTGCCCCACTCTCTGAGCCAGGTAGTGCTGCGCCAGGATCTCGAGCCGTAGAGCTTCCTCAGTTGTTCGTCGAGGAGGCTAACTTCCCTTGCCAGTTCTCGAGTATGTCTGGTGAGAGCCTTTCGGCTGTAGTCGCTCCAGTTGGACTCAGTCTCGTCTGCCTGGGCTCTCTCGGGTTGTTCAGGCGCTACAACGATAACGAGGGATAGTTTTCCACCATGGGCGATTGCAGCCAGCAGGCGAGGAGAGGCATATAAGATCAGGCAGGATTCGCTCTTGTCGCATGTGCCGTGGAAACTGGCAGAAGCCCTTCCTGCGAGCGTTCCGAACCCCTCGATTCTGAGTTCGTTTACTTCGAACTGCTGCGTTCCCTTCAGGTCCGTAAACTTGACGGACTTGATCTCTACTCCGGCCGGGCAATTGTCCATCACGAGCCGAAGCCCGACTGGACGACGGGGCATTGGCGGCAAGCTAAATGTGATAATTGTTTGCCGAGATCCGGCAATGCACCAGGAACGAGAACTTTGAGTCTCGTTGAATAACTCGATCTCGTGGCTCCAATACAGCGAGCCGACGAGCGATCGGAGCGGTAATGTTGACAAAGCTCCTGCCTCTAGACCGGCTCCCAGTCATGAAATGTTATCCGAATGACAGCGAGATAAGGCCCTATGTTGGCTAAACTTACATTTATCCCGCACTGAACGTTGGCTACACTCTCATTCGCCGGTGAGTGGGACTCTTTACATGTCGAAGGCTACGTGAATTTTGGCGATTGTTTCGTACGGGTGGTTTAAACTGTCAGCACCAACGAGTAAGTTCGGCAAATAGCGAATTCGATGCTAGTCCAATTGCCGACGAAGTTGCGTCAATAAAGTAAGTGAACATGACTGATTGTGGAGACGTTAGCAGAGTTGCAGCAAAGCGATTTGCGGGCTGCCGGTCGATCGCCAGTCTGGTTGCGTTCTGCCTTGTAAATCTTCTTGTCTCCGGTCATATCTCCAGTGAAAAGCCTGTGCTCACGATTGACCGGCTGGTTGATTCGATGAATGAGAAACGGCAGGAAGGGTCATGGACCTGGTGGGCTGCACGCGGTTATCTCAACGGTGCCATTGAATCTAAAATTGCCTTGTTGGGAAGCTCTCAGATGGCGGCGGCATTCTATTCTGCGGAAGCAAGATTTCGTGAGGAGGCTATCGACTCAGTAGTTGAGAAACGATCCAGCTACACTTCTCACCTTCTGCAGAAACAACTTGGACAGGATCTGGAAACAATCAATCTCTCCATGGGTGGTGCCATGATTTCGGATCAGTACATGGTGGCACGCTCGCTTTTCAACAAACAGCACAAACCGAAAATGATCATCTTGGGCGTGAATCCGAGAGATTTTATGGACAACATGATGCCGTCCGCTAGTGCTTCTGAGCATTTTCGTTTTCTCAGCCCATATGTGGATCTAGCTGGTCTGAATTCCTGTGCCTTTGCCGACCCTTGTGAATGGTTGGAATGGAAAATTAGAAACTCGCTGCCGCTCTGTATCATCGGTGAACGCGTAGCAAGAGAGCTACCGGGAATGGCTTCGAATGCGGTAGATGAACTGAGCACAAGTCCTTTAGTTTCTGT
>CAYTDR010000366.1:0-7493 GCA_964436185.1 uncultured Candidatus Obscuribacterales bacterium
GGGGGTTGTAGGACACATGGAAGAGAAGGAAGCCTTCGAACGAGTCAAGAAGGTAGCCGTCACCCAATTGAATGTCAACGCTGACGAAGTAACTATGGAAGCTAGCTTCACTAAGGATCTCGGCGCTGACTCCCTCGACCAGGTCGAACTGGTAATGGCTCTTGAAGAAGAATTCGGAATGGAAATTCCGGACGAAGAGGCAGAGAAGATCACTACGGTTGGCGAAGCTGTTCGTTATATTTCACAGCACATCTAAGCAGCCGGGAAGAAGAGTACAGGCAATCATCGGCGAAAGCTGCATGGCAACTGGCTCCAATGTGGGCGAGAAAGTTATTATTTGAATGTCTAGAGAACGTGTCGTTGTCACCGGGATTGGGTCCGTCTCCTCAGTTGGGATAGGGCGCGAAGAGTTTTGGCACGGAATTGTTAACGGCCGTTCCGGCATTCGGCAAGTCGAAACGATTCCCGCCAATATGCAGTCTGCTTGTAAGATTGCGGGAGAAATTCCCAACTTCGACCCTGCCAATTGGATGGACAGAAAGTCCATTAAAAGGACGGATCGATTTATTCAGTTTGCGCTTGCCGCAAGCTTTATGGCTGTTGCAGATGCAGGCATCAACTTGAAGGATGATAATCCTGAACGAGTTGGGGTAATCGTCGGCAGTGCTGCCGGTGGCTTCCAAACAATTGAAAAGCAGTTCGAAGTACTGAAAGAAAAAGGACCAGATCGGGTCTCACCATTTACGGTGCCGATGCTGATTGTCAACATGGCTTCTGGATGGGTCTCCATGGTCCACAATGCCAAAGGACCGAACCTTTGTCAGGTGACAGCCTGTGCGACATCATCCCATTCCATCGGTGATGCTTTCAGAATTATCGAACGCGGCGACGCTGATATCATGTTTGCCGGCGGTTGCGAAGCGCCCATCACGCCCTTGGTGATGGCGGGATTTGCAGCCGCACGAACGCTTTCAACGCGCAACGATGAGCCAGAGAGAGCAAGCCGTCCGTTCGATCGTGACCGAGATGGATTTGTTATGGGTGAGGGCGGTGCGGTTCTCATACTCGAATCGTTAACCCATGCCAAGGCTCGCAATGCAAGAATTTATGCCGAGATTGTAGGGTATGGTATGACCGGTGATGCCTACGATATAGTGGCACCATGTGTGGACGGTGATGGCGCCAGTCGTGCGATGATAGCGGCTCTAAAACAGGCAGGAATCGCACCTTCTCAGGTGGGATATGTCAACGCGCATGGAACGTCCACTCCGCTAGGCGACGTCGCTGAGACCGTAGCAGTGAAAACGGTGTTCGGTGAGTACGCCACCAGCGGCAGGCTAAAAGTCTCATCAAGTAAGTCGATGACCGGCCACTTGCTCGGAGCAGCGGGTGCAATCGAGGCCGCTGTAGCAGTGTTATCTATTCACGAATCGATAATTCCACCGACGATCAACTTAGATAATCAAGATGCGCAGTGCGATCTGGACTATGTGCCGCACACCGCGCTGAGAGATCACAATGTCGAGGTATCGATGTCCAATAGCTTTGGATTCGGTGGGCATAACGCCTCCTTGCTTTTCAAAAAATTCACCAATTGAGCGTTGTAATCAGTATCCATGAGAGTCCGGAAAGTTTCTGTGCTAGGTGCCGCCGTTCTCTTATTGGGCTGCAGCATGCAAGGACAGGCTGACGATAAGAGTATGCCAGCGGAGAAGAGCCAGACCGAAAAAGGCGAGGCCGACTCTAAGGCACCTGAAACCGTCGCAGAATCCGACAAAGAGAAGCGAGTATTAGAGCGGGTCAGGAAGCTCGTCGTAAAGCAGTTAAACGTCAGAGAAAATGACGTCACCATGGATACGACCTGGGACGATCTCAAAGCAGATTCTCTCGACCAGGTTGAGTTGGTAATGGCTTTGGAAGATGAATTCGGAATGGAGATTCCGGATCAAGAAGCGGAGCAAATGATAGCCGTTAAACAGGTTGTAAAATATCTGGCAGCTCATTCCAAGTAATCATCTTCGTAACCTTTCCGAAAAACGAATATATCCGCGAGAAAAAGAAGAAGTTTTTTGAGTCGGGCCAGAGGTTATCGCAGCCCCGTATTGAAATTTCTGGTACCTTAGTCTCCGTTGCATGTAACTTGCTCGAGACTGGTCTCCATGAGTGGTCTGAGGGCTCTAAGGAGTGGTTGCCAATGACCAATGTTGTTGGATTGAAGGTTGCCGAACTACGGAAGCTGATAACGGCTAAGAAGCTCTCTGCTCGAGAAATTGCTGAGAGTTTCCTCAAGCACATAAACGATCATGATAAAACCACAAACGCGTTTCTGACACTGACAGAGAGCTTAGCCACCTCGCAAGCGGATGCAATAGACAGACTTGTCCACGCGGGCGAGCCGCTGCCTCCCCTGGCAGGCATTCCTGTGGCTGTAAAGGACAATATTTGTATTCAGGGCTTTCCAACCACCTGCGGAAGCAAGATTTTGGAGAATTTTATTCCTCCATACAATGCGACCGCTGCCGAACGATTATTTCGGGCCGGGGCAGTTTGTATCGGCAAGGGCAACATGGACGAATTCGCCATGGGTTCCTCAACGGAGAACTCAGCTTACAAAACAACGAAAAATCCCTGGGATTTCAGCCGCGTTCCTGGTGGCAGTTCTGGCGGTCCTGCCGTATCGGTTGCCTCCGGATACTCTCCTATCGCGCTGGGCTCGGACACGGGTGGTTCGATCAGACAGCCGGCGGCCCTGTGCGGCATAGTCGGAATGAAACCAACCTATGGTTTGGTGAGCCGTTTTGGGCTTGTAGCATATGCATCCAGCCTCGATCAGATCGGACCATTTGCGCTCTGTGTGGAGGATGCAGCTCTTCTTCTGTCAGTGATTGTAGGGCATGATCCACAAGACACAACATCGCTTGACGATCCTTTTGGCAGGCACAATCCGCAGGGATTTGCTCCTGTAGACCTGAATTTTGTCGAGTCTCTGTCGCGCCGATCGCCGGAAAGCATCTGTAAGGGCAAGACCATCGGTGTTCTCACAGAACTTTTGTCGGATGGAATTGAACCAGAGATAAGAGACTCTATCAAGAAAAGCATCACCATCCTGGAATCTCTGGGCGCACGTATCGAAGAGATCTCCATACCGAATCTCAAGCATTCGCTTGCCGTCTATTACATCATCGCCATGGCGGAGGCCAGTGCCAACCTGGCTCGTTATGATGGTGTCAGATATGGTATCAGGAGCAGCCAACCAACCGACCTTTCGGACATGTACACAACAACAAGGCAAAAGGGCTTTGGTGATGAAGTAAAACGAAGAATTATGCTCGGAACCTACGCCTTAAGCTCTGGCTACTACGATGCCTATTACAAAAAGGCGCAGCAGGTTCGTCGCCTGTTAAAAGAGAACTTTGATGCTGCTTTCCAAAAATGCGACATAGTTCTGTCGACAACTTCGCCGACAACTGCGTTCAAAATAGGAGAGCAAGTGGACGACCCCTTGACTATGTATCTGAACGACATAGCAACGATACCCGCCAATCTGGCCGGTCTTCCAGGTATCTCTATACCGTGTGGTCTGGATTCTCGGCACCTGCCAATCGGCCTGCAACTGCTCGGTCCTCAGTTATCGGATGCGCGCTTGATAGAAGTTGCTTACGCTTACGAACAGAGCCAGTTGATGAGTGAGAAATCACCTGTCATGACATCAACGTCGGGCGCGTGATAGTCAGCCCTTCTCAATGATTTTGTCCTTGATTTTATGTCTTTATTCTTAGAAAAATCCGGAACCAAACACCTTCTGACAAGATCTTTTTTTGTAGACTTAGTGACCGGTCGACAGGAGAAAAGGAATGACGAGAAATAGTAGATCCGCGCAAGTCTTGATTACCACCTGCTTAATTGCCGGTCTTGCCAGTCCAGCGTTTGCGCAGGGCAACTTCTTTGGTGGCCAAACACCTTCGGCACCCGGAGGCGGCGCACCTTCTCAAACAGCTAATCCTTATGCTGATCCAGCCGTGCCCAAGGGCGATTTCACCGAAGATGAAAAGCGCATGCAAAAGAAATTCAAGGCAAGCGTTAAGCACGCCAAGGGACTGATTGCCAAGGGCGAGAAGATGATGGCACCAGGTACCAAGTCCGGTAAACAGGACAAGGAATTCAAGAAAGGCAAGATCTTGAAAGAGATCGGCGAGAAACAGCTTGCTGAGTTACAAGCTAACAATCCTCTCGTTGACCTCGCTGCTGAAAGCAAACCTAAAACAGCATCAAAAGGTCAGGTTACGCAATAATATTCTCTGGCCAGGTGACGCGGGGGATGATTCCGCCGCGTTTCATCGCCATCCTCGCGGAAGAGGATGGACAGCTGGAATTTTGAAGAGCGCTCGTCAGCGCTCTTTCGCCTTTTCTTCAGGGCCTTTAGGCTCAAGACAATGGCAATTGAACAAACCAAGAGGAGAAGTAATGGGAATAGCTACTGATATCTGCGATGCGATCGGAAACACTCCGCTGATCAAGCTCAACAAGCTTACGGAAGGGCTTGAGGCGATGGTTGTACTGAAGATGGAATCGATGAATCCATTAGGCTCCGTGAAAGATCGCATCGGCGTTTCCATGGTGAAGGAAGCTGAGAAAGCGAAAGAGATCAAACCTGGCTCAACCGTTCTTATCGAACCTACCTCCGGCAATACGGGTATTGCCCTCGCCTTCGTTGCTGCCGCCAGAGGCTACCGACTGATTCTTACCATGCCGGAGACGATGTCGATTGAACGACGCAATATGCTCACCGCTCTCGGATCGGAACTCGTTCTTACTCCAGGCGGCGAAGGGATGAAAGGTGCCATCGCCAAGGCTGAACAGCTTGTTGCTGACAACGACAATGCCTTCATGCTGCAGCAATTTCAGAATAAGGCCAACCCGAAGGTCCACCGAGAGACCACAGCAGAAGAAGTATGGCGTGATACGGAAGGCAAAGTTGACATCTTTGTTGCTGGTGTAGGTACGGGTGGCACCATAACCGGTGTTGGTCATGTCCTCAAACAGCGAAAACCATCAGTCAAGATTGTCGCCGTCGAGCCCAAGGATTCTCCGGTCATCACCCAGAGTTTGGCTGGTCAACCGATTCAACCTGGTCCTCATAAAATACAAGGGATTGGCGCAGGTTTCATTCCTGGTGTTCTCGATCTTTCAGTGATCGATGAAGTGTTTCTGGTCTCCAACGACGAAGCATTTGATATGGGAAGAAGGCTTCCCAGAACCGAAGGAATTTTTGCTGGTATCAGCAGTGGCGCCTCAGTCTATGCAGCCATCGAGTTAGCCAAGCGTCCTGAGAACAAGGGCAAAATGATAGTTGCCGTTGTCGCCTCGACCGGTGAGCGATATCTGTCAACGCCACTATTTCAGCCAGTCTCGCAGGCTGTTCTTTCAACTTAAGTGATTGCAGGCTCGTTAGCGTATTCGATTGTCGATGCTTCTGCGCGACAGTTTAGTTCGCTCGTTGTACATGGCCGTTGGGATCGCGTGACTCAACGACCGTGCAGACGGCACAGTTCGTCACTTCTTTGAGATCGAACTAAATTACTTCCGCACCGATGAGGTTTGATTCACCCTGCTTTTCGCTTCTTCCTCGATCTGCTGCGACTCAAGAATGTATGAAAAAATCAAGGGCGCCACAATCGTTGCGTCGGACTCGATTACGAATCTCGGCGTGTTTTTTTCGAGCTTGCCCCAGGTAATCTTCTCATTCGGCACAGCACCGCTGTAGGAGCCGAATGATGTTGTGCTGTCCGAAATCTGACAGAAGTATCCCCAACAATCGCACTCGCCTTTTATATCCTGCCTGATCATGGGCACTACAGAGATATGGAAGTCGCCGGCGATGCCACCACCGATCTGGAAGAAGCCAATTGATGCTTTCTCACTCTCATTGATGTACCAGTCCACCAATTTGTACATCTGCTCTAATCCAGATTTTACGATGTGGAAAGAGTTCAGAGTCCCTTTGTAGATGTGAGAGACAAAGATATTTGCCAGAGTAGAGTCTTCCCAGCCGGGTGTGAAAATGGGAATCTTCTTCTCGCAAGCTGCGACCAGCCAGGAGTCTCTGGGTGAAATCTCGTAGCCGTCGGCCAAGATCCCACTGTCAATCAGCTGATACATGTATTCGTAGGGGAAATAACGTTCTCCCTGAGCTTCCGCTTTTTTGAATAGATCCAGGATGTGGTGTTCTACTTTGCGGAACGCCTCTTCTTCCGGAATGCATGTATCGGTAACTCGATTGAGTCCCTTCTCCATGAGCTCAATTTCCTGATCCACAGATAGCTCTCTGTAGTTGGGAACGCGCACGTAAGAGTTGTGAGCGACTAGATTGAACAGGTCTTCTTCCAGGTTGGCACCAGTTGTACTTATGGCATGGACCCTGTCATTGCGGATCATTTCCGCCAGAGTCAGCCCCAGTTCAGCCGTACTCATCGCGCCCGCCATGGCAATCAACATTTTGCCACCATTGTCTAAATGACTAACGTAGGCTTCACTCGCATCCTTGACTGAAGCAGCATTGAAGTGTCTAAAGTTCTTGTCAATAAATGCCTTTATGCTCATGGTGTTGGTGAACTCCTTGTCACGATATCGCCGGCCAAAATCGAAGTGGCTTTGGTTTCCAAATAACCTGGAAACTATTCATCTGTTGATCCATAGCATGATTCGATAGTCGCTTTCTTTATCAATTATAGAGATTTATACAAACTTCACTCAGATGGGTACTTTTCAACCGGGTTCGAGTGATTTCTTGTTGTGAAAAGCACGTGAAAAAGATTCAGAATCAACAAGCTCAAGGCATGTTCCGAAATCCGCCCAGGGCATGGTGGAAGAAATCTCGCGAATCTTCTGCACCGATTGCAGGGGGCTTGTGGGACTTGACTCTGGTTGCAGAGAGCGACAGCGAAAATGAATGGCATCATCAAGGTGCTTGTGAAGCTGAAGATGCTGCTAATCAGGCGGAGCTGTCGATGCCATCTTATTCGTCGATCACATGCTGACGCAGCGAAAAAAACAGCCATGATCAGCAAGCTCAGGACATGTTCCGAAATCCGCCCAGGATATGATGGAAGAAATCTCGCGAATCTTCTGCCACCGATTACAGGGGGCTTGTGGGACTTGACTCTAGTTGCAGAGTGCGACAGCAAATATGCTCGGCACCATCAAGGTGTTTGCGACGTTGAAGATGCTGCTCTAGTCGTAAGAACTATCAAGCTGTGCTGTCGATGTCATCTTCTTCGTCGAAATCATATGCAGGACGTTTCTCATCGGCAGTCCCCATCGGAGGCACGCCACTTGGATTTTGCGTAACCCTGCTCCTGTCGACATCGGCTAACATCCTGCCTGGCCGCACTCGTAGGGTTTCAGGTTTACTGATAATATCACTCAGTCCGATAGGGTTTGTTGTCTGCGGTATTACAGGTGGTGGCTGTGGAACTGCTTGTTGAGGCAGCACC
>CAYTDR010000367.1:0-5217 GCA_964436185.1 uncultured Candidatus Obscuribacterales bacterium
GGCGGTGGTGCCGGTGGTGGCGGCGGAGCTGGCGCTGGAGCTGGTGCTGCAGGCGCCGGGAACGCAGGAACAGGAGCGTCAAATACCGGGGGGCAGACTGCTGACGTCGCGGGACCTGCAACTGGAACATCCGGTACGGGCACTAGTGCGTTTTCAAATGGAGCTAATCCATCATTACCTGCACCGGGCAACGGAAGAAATCCGAGTCTCCAGACTCCAGCCACGAGGGCTGGGATACCTCGAAGCAGCAGGAACACAGATTTCCGCAGCTTGAGACTGCAAGACGGAAGGACTTTGGGTGATATCCTGGACGATAATCTCGCCAATCAAAACGGCAGTCAGGCTTATACAGGAATTGGCAATACTGCTCGTAGCACTGGCTTGTTAGGACAGAATCTGGATAATCTCGTATTGAACAATGGTACAACTATTGGTCAGTTAGTTAGAGGCGAAGCACCCGCTAACGACCGATTCACCAGACGGGCTGTTGCTCAACTCCGCAATCTCCTCAATTTCAGGGCATCAAATGAAGGTGCCGGCAGTGGTTTCGGTGGCGGCGGCGGTGGTGCTGCCGGTGGCGCAGCTGCTCCTCAGGCTGGACGCAGCATGACCGGAGAAAATGCCGAGGGCGTTATGTCGGTCAAGATACCAAGACGTTCGGCTAGCTCCGTGGTTGTGCCCGTTGCAATTGGTGAAAAAACAATAGTGAAAGATGGTCTCGTTTCCAAAGTTGTTGCCCCAGTTGTTACTGAATATCACTGGAACCGCGCCGGTCGTGGCTCGCGGGTAGCTATCAGAAAGCATCGTCGATCGTCTGTTGCTTATAAAAAGACCCAGAGACACGTCGCTGCCAAACGAATAAACCGGTCTTTGTAGAACAAAAAAACTACTCACCAGCTAGTTTTCATAACTGTTGATGAGTAAGCATACGGATTACGGGGAGAAAACTGTCGCCAGACGCTATAGAGTCGGGCGACAGTTTGTTTGTGCGGATAACTCGCGATACTGCGAGAAACTGTGAGCCGGCAATTTCTGTCTCCTTAGTGTTACGAAATAGCATAGTAGAAGCGATGCGCAAAAAATGACTGATACTATGAGTGGTGCCGGTTCAGCACGAACGAGTGAGGTCTGCGGTGGCAGTTTGCAGACCTCACTCGATACGCGCGCTCTATCTAGCTACCGTGATTATTTTCTGGTGGCGAGCATCTTCCACCCGACCAGAAGAACACGCAGCTGAGAGATTCTCCGAGTATGGTTGGAGATATCTCCTCCGATGAGAGCCAATGCAGGAATCGTCGCCTCCATGGCCACGGTGAGGTCATCGAACTTGTCGACACCCTCTTCCAGTGCAAGAAGTTGTTGCTCGATGGCATCGCAGAGAGCTTTCAGATTAGTGCGACACGAGATAACCAGCTCAGCGGAACCCAAAGGTCGGCAGGAAAGCGAATGCTGGTATTCGGCGTTAGCAAGCCGACTACGAGCCTCATCAATCTGCAGAACCAACATTTCCACTTGTCCGCGCAGAGCGAGCAGCTTGTCTCTACTCTCTCGGACGATGGGCTTCTCGTTCTGGAAGTCGCGGAGTTGCACTGCCAGCTCTTGTCCAGCCTCTTTTGTCATTAACCGTTCCTGTCTCGAAGTTGTTCTGTCCCCGAACGACGGACTCAAATGCAACGACTCTTTCGGTCTATGCGGGCTAGCGTGGACCAGAAGAGTCGGAAACGCCAACATAGTTGGTCAAGGTTCTCTGGGCTCTTGGTGCGGCTGTCTGGGATTCCTGGCTTTGGTGGACTTTCCAATAATGATTGTTAGGGGATACCTGACGATATTGTCCGCTCTGCCTGCAGTTCAATGGACGTCAACGACACCGTAACAGTTTGGAACCGGCGCTCAGCCGAGCCTCAATTGCAAAACCCCGACGGGTGCAGTCTTTTTATAGATATTGATGTCAAGACAAGTCCCGTCATATCACTGACGCAAGCTCTCGCAGCGCTGGCAGTCTGCCGCCGCGAGAGCCCATGAATCCTCAACTGACGCGAACATTCATTGGCAGAGGTTAGCCACTCGCATGAAGTACTCTTCCTTGCGCAGGGCGGCTGAAGCAAGCCAAAGAACTGCCTTGCGCTGAGCGGTCATTCTCTCGAAGGCGCGGTTCGCCATTTCTAATGCGTCAACTGTCTCCGTTAGGTTGCTAGCGTGGTAGGACTCGTGCGCCAGGAGTACCCAGGCTTCCAGAGATTTGAAGTCTGGGAGATGTCGGCTATCCGCATCGGTCCTGCCACCTTTGCAAAGCCAGGAAAGCTCCTCGAGTTGACACCAGATGCGATGCCAAGCCAGTCTTCGTTTGAACCAGTTTGTGAGCGATTCAATCATCGGTTCTTCTTGGGTAGGGAGTTTAGGGGAGACGAATGGAAGTCGGCAGACTAGGCTACTTTCTTCTTCGCTTGTCTGTCTGAGATCATGTAGATGAGCGCGGCACAGCCACAGATGCAGGCCATAGCGCAGTATGTCGGAGTGGCGCCGAATACCTCGGTGAGCCAGCCTATCGTCGGGCCACCCAGGGCGAACATGCCGAAGTACGAATACATCCAAAACACCGTCGAAATAACACCACGCATGCGATCTTCAGTGTGGTTCTGCACGATGGCATGGCTGCCGATGAGCAGTATCGTCATGGAGAAACCGAGTGGAATCAGAGCCATCATAGAGATGGGCACACTGCGCGAGAGCGAGAAGATGGCCAGGAATACCGCATATGTAATACCGGCAATGCCGATATACTTGGTGAGCGATGCAGAGCGTGCGCGGCTGGCGGTGAGGAAGGCGAGGAGAAGAGAACCGACAACGGCTCCAATCTCCGAGCATGCCACGAGTAAGCCGTTGGTGCTCTCGTTGCCCTGGAGGAGAGTGGTGAAAACAGGCATCAACGGGATGTACACTCCACAGAAGCTAAATACTGCCACGAGCATGACCATGCGCCGAATCGCCGGTGTGCCGTACGCGAAGCGAAAACCTTCTGCCAGACCGGGTGCCGCTGTTTTTTCGACAGCTTTGGGCAAGAGAAAATACAGCGTGAACAACTCGAACATGTACGTTAGCGCATTGATCGCGAAGCAGCCGGTGGGCCCGAAATTGGACAACATGACTGCTGCCAATGCCGGACCGAAGACGCGACCGCTGTAAAAGAGCAGGCTGTCCAGCGCGAAGGCGTTGAGCGTGTCTTCGCCACTGACGAGCTGAGGAATCACAGCAAATCTGGCGGGAATCTCGAATGCGACGATGATTCCGAACACCGCCGAGAGTGCATAGAGGTGCCAGACAGCCAACAGACCTGTCATGGACAAGGTAAGCCAGGTGAGACTGACTGTAAGCGCAGCGATCTGCGTGACGACAATGATCGTTTTGCGGTCGTAGCGGTCAGCGGCCCATCCGCCTACGAGACCCATGACCAGCATGGGAACCTGAAAGCAGAAGAGAATCGTACCAAGCACGAAACTGGAACCGGTCATTTGGTAGGCGACCCAGGCCACTACCAGCTCTTGCATCAGCGAGCCAGTGAGAGAGGCGAGGACCCCCGCGCAATACCATTTGAAGTTTCGGTGCTTAAGAGAACTGAAGATGGTGCCGGCCAACTGATTTGGCGAGACGTTGGCAGAAGTGGCGTTGTCAGAACTCATAGAGAGATCTCCGAATGCTTGGCGGAGGGCAAGTCCGCAAGAGGTTAGTTGCTTGTGGGCGAGTACGGAGGCGTGGAATTGCCACCGTGAAAAGGATTCAGGCGCGACGGTTTAAAGTCCGGTTGGCACATACTGAAGTTGGAATTTGAAGCGCGCTTGCTGTTTCTTTTTTGATGACATGACACATAAATGACACATGACAATAAACCCCTGAATTCAGGAATTCCGATGTAATTCGGTTTAATGATGTTTCCATATCAAAACATTTTCTAGCTGATCGATTTGGGCTAAACAGCTAAAGGTTGAACCAGCCAGCTTCAAGCTGGAATCACCGTCTAGCGGTACTTTCCTGATGATGGATTTGCGCAATTAGCGCTAATCCTCAACTT
Organism: uncultured Candidatus Obscuribacterales bacterium; assembly: GCA_964436185.1. Classification (GTDB taxonomy): domain Bacteria; phylum Cyanobacteriota; class Vampirovibrionia; order Obscuribacterales; family Obscuribacteraceae; genus CAYTDR01. Next base: position 4,067 of record CAYTDR010000367.1, read on the forward strand.
GTTATGTCATCACCAGTAGTGTCGGCAAATTCCAGCAACTGCAACCCGACTATCCTGGGTGCACTTGACATCCTTGCGCTGTGTGCATAACGACAATAGCGTGCGCAGCCGCTCGTTCTCTCTTTCCATCGATTCAACCCGCATCAGTTTGCGAGGAAAGTCACTTCTCGCATTGCGGGCAGTTGAAGGAATGACTTAGTAAGAGTGATACCATCAGCTCGATGAGCATGTGTTTCACCCAGTCGACAAAAACGCCTTCAAGGCGCGTGAGCAGTCGATTTATGCTTATCGCACAAGCCCGCTTCTATTTGCCAACTCGCTGTCGTTATTTAGCTAAACTGCGTCGCGAAGTTGAGGATGAGCTGAGAGTTCGGCTTGAATAGTGAAGTTGAGCACGGCTTGCTCCAACTTGAGTCGACCTTCCGAATAGAGCTCGTAGAACAAAATTGCACTGTCAATAACCTTTCGGTCTAGAGAAGAACAGTTAGACAGCAGCTCTCGCAAGGTGCTGTTGTTTCTGAACGCAATCGAGATTGCTTCTTCAGAGTTGGAGTAGGTGACGAATCTGGTTCTGATCAGATGATTGACGATTTGAGCCGACAGCTCCGGCGTCCTCATCACTTCGTCGAATAAGCCTTTCAACCGCTCGCTGTTTAAATAACCGAGTACTTTCAAGAAATCTTCCAGGCACATCGCACGCGTACTGGCCATCAACAGGTTGGTTTCTCTGACAGAGCACGCGCATTTGGCTAACATCTTTTCCGCCGCCTCTTGTGTCAGCGAGCCGGATAGAACTATTTCGCGAATTCTGATGGTGGCGACGAGAAGGTCCGCTGATACCAGATCGTTGTCGATTAAATCCAGTGCTGTCATCGAGTCTGACCTGGCACAGCGTCTGTAAGCGCTATCCAGATCCGCTTGCTTGACTATGCCTGAATTGACGAGGAGCTTGGCCAACGGAGAGAACAACGCATTACGATCGAAATCGCCTTCCAAACATTCATCTTTAATTGCTCGCAATGCGATGATTCCGTCCCTGCGGGAGATTGTCCCGGCGCGAATGGATCGCTGGATTGTAAGCGCGTATTTCAGCTTGCCTGGCGATGATTTTCCGAGCAATCCGATCGCGTATCCCAGCGGCAATCCGGAAT
>CAYTDR010000367.1:5227-7477 GCA_964436185.1 uncultured Candidatus Obscuribacterales bacterium
GCGTACAGTGCCAGTTCCAGCTCTCTTTGATTGACCATGCCGGATTCAGTCAAAAGCTCTCCCATTCTGTTTCTGCTCACTAGACCGCAGTCTACGCTTAGAGCAGAGAACGCTTCGGTCAATGACCAGTTTTGTTTCACCATCAACGTGAGAGCAGCACGGGCAGTCTCCAGCGACACCAGCTCCTCTCGAAGGATGCTCTGCAGTTGAACGGCTCCTTTCACCGCCTCGGGGTGCGCGCTCCCGAGCAGAACCAGACATCGTCCCAGCGGCAGACCTGTGTAGCTGGAAAGCAGCAGCCCTCGTTTGATGGAGAGCTCATCCAGAACCTCAGCATAACGCAAGAGCGCACCAAGTTTGGAGTCATGTTCATCTCTGATCATGGCTTGTACCACCGTTGTTTTTCTGTAATTCGCAACCTAGGAGTTTCGAACTTTCCCGACATCAAAATTCTCCACTCTTAGTATGCCAAGCCACTCTGGCTCTCTGTCCCAAGCAAACCCATAAGTTTGTATCAGCAATCCTATATGCTTTGCTGGGAGAAACCTGCCGCAAGTGCCGTTACATCCGGCTTATCAGCGAATGCTTGACGAATCGAAGTTATTGTCACAATGCAACAGATTTGCGATGCATCGTCCGAAACCAGCAGCAATATTTCTGAATTATCAACCACCTACTCGCTTCGTTGCAGTAGTAATACAAGCTGTCACATCGACGGTGAACCAGAAAGTAAGTACAAGAGCCAGGGTGATGCCTGCCGAACTCCCGTTTCCGACTTACTGACAGGCTCAGGTGATGTTCACCCCCGTAGTTTCTCAAACGCATGCTCCGCCGACGCGCGGTCATAGCTTCGTTTTTGACCGAAGAGGCAGACCAGCATTAAATTCTCGATTAAATTCGGTATCCCTGTGGGTACAACGATAGTGCGTGGGAGATTACTATCCAAATATGCGCATAGGTTGGGTTTGAACCCTTTTCCAGAGCGATGGTGGGTCGAATGGACATAACGGCTGATCGTAAGAAAGACTGGAGCGAACATGTCGCTCGAGCAGAAACCGCACAGCGTCAGGGCAAATACGAGTTTGCCGAGGCGACCTGGTTGATTGCTCTCGAGGAGGCAGAAGAGTTCGGTTCTGAAGACCGTCGCCTGGCCTACACATTGGAGAAACTTTCTGAGTGCATGTGGTATCAACACCGGCTGGAAGAAGCAGGCGACTACGCGCTGCGGTCGCTGCATGTTTACGAACGAGTGCTTGGTCCGGAAGATAAAGACGTTGGTTCGATTGCCGGAAACCTGGCTATGATTTACCACCTGCAAGGCAAACACAAAGAAGCGGAAGAGACTTACCAGAAGGCTCTTAAGATCAAAACTTCAGTGTTGGGCGGAAAGCATCCTGATGTGCAGAAATTGCTCGGCAGCTTCGCTGACTTGCTTCAATCACTCGGCAGGCAGGATGAGGCAAACCAATTGCGAATTGCTGCCAGAATGGTGACCAAGAAACAATGGTCGAAAACTGGTGGTTATAAGTCGCTCGACAGCACAGAGACACGAAAGGCGCTCGACCAGCCGACTACGCCGGTGCCGCCCGTTATCGATGATGAAGCGAAAGATTTGACCTGGGAAGAGTATAAGCGAGACGCTGAGAAGGCCTTGAAATCGGGCGATTATCTAGGGGCTGAACGGCTATGGATTTACAGTCTTCCAGTCGCGCGTGGAGCAGATAAGAACAATCCGAATTATTGCTATGCAATGGAAAGTATCGGTGAGATCTCAATCCGTCTGGAGAAATATCGAGACGCTGAGCGTTGTTTTCAAAATTCCTATGACATCAAACTGAAAGCTCTTGGCCGAGAGCACAATGCTGTAGCGAGAAGCGCCAGTAGTTTAGCCAAGCTTTATTACACTATGTGCGACTACATCAAGTCTGAAAAGTATGCCAAGCAAGCTGTCGAAGTCTACGAAAAGACAAGCGGGGAGAGCAAAGAGCTGGCATGTGCGTTGCATAATCTGGCTACGCTCTACCACGTTCAACGCAGCTATCAGGAAGCAGAATCGTACTATCAGCGAGCTTTGAAACTGAAACAGAAACTGTTTGGTCCGGATCATCCGGAGACGACGAGATTGCTCAAGAGCTTCGCCGATCTGCTCAAATCAACACATCGCGAAGAACAGGCCAAGCATCTTGATGAGTGTGCCGATGGTATCATCACTGGTAGCTGGAAGCAGGTCGAAGCAACCGATCAGCGCGT
>CAYTDR010000368.1:0-7476 GCA_964436185.1 uncultured Candidatus Obscuribacterales bacterium
ACAAGAGTGTTGCGCGACTGGGACAAGTTCCGTTCCAGCACCTTTGTGTGCCATCTCCGAGGGGCGGCGAAACGCGCCTCTCAGCGGGATACATTACCTTTTCTCGTCAAATACGCCGGTCGGCATTGGATTTTGTCTCATAACGGCAGTTTGTCAAGGCACTTGACGCGCGAACTTTCGCTAGGCGATGACCCTATCTTTGAGCCTGTGGGCTCGACGGATTCTGAGCACGCATTTTGCTGGATGCTCACACAGTTGAGGGAACGGCGAGCCAGGACTCTGGCGCGGGCGGGGTGGAGCTATATTTATGAGCTGTTCGAAAATCTCAACAAGTTTGGAACCGCTAATTTCCTTCTCACAGATGGTTTGGATCTGGTCGCGTACCGGGACATTAAGGGCGCCGGTGGAGAGCTGTTCTATTGCAGGAGACGTCCTCCGCATGTGAACACGATTTTGGAAAACGATGTGGTGGAAATCGACATGGGCGATCCGTTGGATCAAAACAGAACCATGCTCTTGATCAGCAGCAAACCGCTGTCCAATGGTGACTGGCAATTGATTGAGCCAGGCCAGATGATTGCCGTTCGACTGGGAAAAATTACATGGAATAGCCTCGACCCGTCCCTCTCTCGGAAGCAGGATGAATCGGGCGCGTATCCCACCATTAAGGTGGCAGGCTCAGTAGGAATGACGAATATCGATACAGTCTCTCCACGACATTTGGTAGCGCAGGTAGCAAGCGCGCTTGATTCGCGGGCACCGTATCCGGAGTCGCAGTGTGAACAGACGCCGACCCAGCAAGCGATAAAGAATGACCTGGCCAGTATGACTCAGTCGAGTGAGATTCGCGAGGAGCGCCAGGAAGCAGCCGACAAAACGGTCCGCAAGGACTTCGATGATTCTTCAATCGATGGACTGGTGGCTGGAAGTCGCACCATAAACGGTGACCTGGTGGCAGACTTTCCGCCTCCCGAGCCACCCGTAATTAACCTGAGCTCGAGCATTGCAGGACTCAACTCGGATCGAGCTGACATCCAGGCAGCCGGTTCAGCGAATTCCATTGTTCCCACGAAAGCTCCGAAGCCTGCAAAACCCACCATGGGCAGTGCAGTCGAGGACAAAGCGCACACTCGCTCGCAGCTAGAGTTGTTTCGCACCAGGACAGGTGAAATTTCAATTCCTTTTGACAGAATCACCGAGACTCGTCAATGTTCCAGCCAGGCAATGGTGACTGCCGAGCTCACGACTTTCACCGAGAAGGTCTGCCCGCTTCCTCAATCCGGAAGTGAAACGATTGTCGTAGGCGTCGTTCCCGTAACTTTGCGAACAGAGAGACCGAGAGTTCTTTCTGTTCTTCACGAGACGACCTACGAATACAAGAACCCGGTTGAGTACAGCACACATCGTCTTCATGTCCACCCTGTCCACGATCGAAAACAGGAATTGTTGGCGTGTTCGATCGAGGTAAGTCCCAAAGCCGAAATGCGAGAATTCGAGGATGTCTTCGGCAATCATTGCGTTGATCTCGTACTCGACAAACCATATACTCGCCTTGAGATTACTGTTCACTCTAGAGTGAAAGTTTACCCTCAACCGCATTTGCAGAGCGCATGCGAGAAGATGACAGTCCCCCTCGTTTGGATGCCATGGCAGCGTCAGATGATGCTACCGTATCTGCTACCATCGGAGCTGCCTGAAAGTGAACTGAGAGCGCTCACCGATTTCGCTATGGGTTTCGTCAAACGCGAGGACTACGATCTTCTCGAAGCGCTCCTGGAGATGAACAAGGCCATCTTCACGGACTTCGAATATGTCACCGGCTCGACAAAACTTACGACGACACCGTTTGAAGTGCTGGTAAAACGACAAGGTGTCTGTCAGGACTTCGCCAATCTCCTAATATGCATGGCTCGTCTTCTAGGAATTCCGGCACGATATCGAGTCGGCTATATCAATACAGGCGCCGACTATGAAAACAAAGTTCAGTCCGAAGCATCGCACGCCTGGGCCGAGCTCTATCTCCCTCTCTTCGGTTGGTACGGCTTCGATCCGACCAACGGCTGTCTCGTCGGCACAGACCACATTCGAGTGGCAGCCGGACGAAACTATCGCGACGCCTCACCAACGGCTGGCACCATATATAAAGGCGGTGGCGTAGAGAAACTGTCAGTCGCAGTACGAGTCAAGGTGGAATCATAACGTCGCATGGCGCAGTTTGCTCGTGCTGATCGCGATGGTATCAATCCGCGCGATGCTTGTAGCGCCTCCGGTTGTCTATGGTTATTTTCTTCCACTTCTTGCGTTCTGCGGATGCTAGTCTTTCGTCTAGGCGGCGCGCGCTGTATGCTACCTCTCGCTCCAGCTTGCGATAAGACGCGAATTCCGAATCACTAAGCTCACCATCTATCAAGGCAGTTTCCACGGCGCAGTCTGGTTCCCCGGTGTGAGAACAATCGCGAAATTTGCACTGCGAGGCGAAGGTCGAAACCGCAGGCACTGCCCTGGCCAGCTGAATGTCAGTTCCATAGAGTTGGAGCTCTCGCAACCCGGGTGTGTCTATGATCATGCCTCCATTGGGCAGGAAGAAAAGTCCTGCGCTGGAAGTGGTATGTCTTCCGGCATCATCTTTGGTGCGCACCTGTTGCACCTTTTGCAGTGCCGTTGAGAGAAGATAGTTTACCAGGGTCGATTTACCCACGCCTGACGAACCTACGAACACTGCTGTTTTCCCCACACCCAGGAGATTCTGAATCTCCTGTATGCCGGCATGAGTAATTACACTGGCTTTTATGTAAGGCACATCCGGGAATGATTTGGAAACTAACTGCTCAATCTCCTGGGCTTGTTGGTAGGTACCAGAATCCGGATCAGCAGGCTCACTTTCGAGTTCGCTTTCCATCAGATCTGCCTTGGACAGCAGAATAATGGGAGACACCTGGCTACTGTCGCACATGAATATATATCGGCGTAAACGTTCAATGCTGAAGTCCTTGTTCATTGATGTGACTATGAAGACGAAATCAATATTGGCCGCCAGCACTTGCGTATCCGTCTCAGTACCAGCCGCCAGCCTGGTGATGGACGAACAACGATCGAGGACTTTCTCAACAGTGGCAGCGCGCTCGTTGCTCTCATCGAGATAGATATCGCCTATGGTGCACCAATCGCCTACAGCAGGGAGCGTTGCGCTCAGCGTGGCTTCGTGCACCATCCGACCTGGTAGGTAGCAGTTCAAGGATGAACCGTCTATTGCTATTGCTCTGTACACATTCTTGTGTCTAGCAACGATTTTGACAAAAGAACTCTGAGGAAAATTTTCCAAATGATGATCCCATACTTCGGACCACCCCAAAGCATACTTATCCACTATGAAACCTCACGTGAAGATTGTCTATGTATTACACGCAGAGAGTGGAATCCGGCTGCTTTGAATCAGTCGACGATTTAGATCAAAAGAAAAATTTTGCGCTAGCTAACTGATAGCTGATCCGGAGACCACTACGATTTTGACTTTGACATTCATAATTAGCCCTCCGATTAACTGACAACGCTTCCTTGAATCTACTCGATCTTGCGCCGTTTGTAAACAACCTGATTCGTTCATGTAAATCAAATCACGAGGAATGAAGAAAGTGCCAGATGTGGTGCGTGCGTTCAACTTCAAGATTGTCTTGAATTCATTAACTTGAGCCATTGGAGCGGCATTGACACGGATAGCAGCGGAGAATTCCTGAACTTCGATGTGCCTGGCTCGTGTCAACAACACAAAATTACCTTCACGAGATCGTGCCCTGATTGGTGTTATTCAAAAGCAGCTCTACTTGCCTGTTGAGTATATGTTATAGCGTTTGATACCTTCAAAGATTCCAAGGAGTCTAGATCGATCAGTCCAACTCTTTTGGTCGGAGGATCCACTTCAGTTTGCCAACGCCTTTATTAAGATCCTTCCAGTCATCCAGATCGACATCGATGCTCGCCAGCGCTGCGGTAGAAAAATGCTCGTAATCGCCTGTCAGGTCAAGCAACAGACTTTCCATACCGGGATTGTGACCGACCATCAGAATTGTTTTGTGTGACTTACTCTGTTTGTGCAGAACTTTGAGCAAATCTTTGACGGTAGCTTCGTAAATCTCGTCGCAAAATGATACCTCTATTGATACCAGATCGGCAGATTCGGCCACCAGACTCAACGTCTCTTTCGTTCTTTTAGACGGTGAGCATAGTATCAAATCTGGCTTCACCGCTCGTTTCTTCATCTCTTTTCCCATGCGTGGCGCTGCCTTCTCGCCTCTACTGTTAAGTGGGCGGTCGAAATCGCTCAAGTCCAGATCGTCCCAACTCGATTTTGCATGTCGTAGCAGAAAGAGGTGTTTCATGTTGCAGTAGTCCATACAGAAAAGTGAACAGAAAGTCCGAGCAAAGTGGACCCTGTCACATTTGCAGCGAACTGGCTATATATATTACTTCTTCTTGTTCTTGCTGGATCCTTTTTTCTTCTCTGAAGTTTCCGATCCCTCTGCTGAATCCTCGTCTTCAAATTCTTCGGCGGCAGCTTCATCGGACCCATCGAACACGGCCTCGACGTCAGCCACTTCTTCTTTCTTCGGTTTGTTGTCGAGGGACGTAAATGAAGGTTGATTGGATGGACGACCCTCCGAAACCTTTTCAACATAAAGAACAGAGCCTGCGGTGCTGATGATTTTTACCATCGTACCTTTGTGGTACTCGGCGTCGGACGCGACTGCTCGTGCGCTGTAATTGAGCCTCATTCCGCCGAATTCGACCACGACTTCGCCGATCGAACCTTTTCTGATAGTAACGCTAATTTCGCCGTTTGTTCCAATCAAGTCGGTGTTTCTGGCCAGATCGCGCTTGCCTTCCATCCTGCTGCTCATCATCGATACGAGGTCAAAGACTCCATCAGCCATCTCTGCTGCTTTCTTGAAGAAGACATTCATTTGCAAGCACTCCCTTGTCGGTGTTTCGGCTTAAAACTCTTGTACCCAGTACTGGATGTTTCGATTATAAGGACCGAGCGACGGCAATCGCTGCTTGTTTATGAAACCTTCTTAATCTCGCCCGGCGTGTTCATGTCGACCACAATGAGCAAATATAGACAAATATAGAAATGATGGCAAGAACAGCATAGTTGAGAAATCATTCCAGCAACGGTTGGCGGCCGCAAAGAAATTGTTGGCAAAGGACGCAAGACGCAAGGCTGCCGGCAAGTAGTCATTGACCCCGCAGGTGATACCATGTAAAAGCCGTTTTCGTCTTTTTTCGACACGGCCGACGCAATGCATTCGGCGCTTACTCTGTCTCTTTAGGCTGAGCCTCGTCCACGCCTTTGTTGAAAACAAATCTGCCAAGCAGATAATCGATGGAGATCTTGCCTGGTCCGAAGCAAAAGACCATCAATGCTGTCAGCAAAAAGAAGAACGGATCTGCCTGAAGGAACGAGTCCTGATCTTTGAAAAAGTTGAGAACGCTTTTTCGATCGTCTTCAACGCTCAAATAGGCAACGGTCATATTGACAGTCAAGACCAGACCAACCGGCCTTGAAGCCAATCCGGCCAGCAACAACAAGCCACCAACACTTTCCACTCCCCCAACCATCCAGGCGTTCAGGTCTGGTAGAGGAATTCCTAGACTGGTGAAGAAATCTACGATATCAGAGTGGTTCTTTAGTTTGCCTGCGCCTGACTTGTAAAACTGCCATCCCCAGTTGAGCCGGAAGGCAAGTAGAAACAGATGCTGCATCAAATTACCAGCTCCTACTAGAAGCTGGTATCCTTTCCTTCCGAGGAGCAAGAGCATATTGTCCTGAGCCATGGATATTCTCCTGAGTCTTCAACGCTCAACAGACTAGCACGGTTTTGCTCTTGGTTCGAGGCTTTGCATGGCGGTGCCCAGCGGCTGCGCGGGCAGAAAAGACAGTATGTGTTCAACGGCGAATAATTTTAGCCAGTCCAGATGTCCTGCGCTGTTCGAATGAAGAAGCTGGTAATTGCTGCGAAAATAGCGAGGCAACCGGCGACCACCATAATTAGCTGGAGAGCATCACTAATCATCAGGTGGGACTCATTCCCATGTACGAAAAAGCTTCCGCCAATAAGACAGGCGCCCAATACTCCTCCGACAACGCTGATCAAGCTTCTTTGAACGGGGTCATCTTCCATCGTGCTTCGTCTCTCTCTAAAATCTTAGTCTGGATCAATAAACGAAAATTTACTACCGTGGTATCACCACTCTTACTGATTTTGTCAATTAATGGGCAGGCGAGCCGTTTTCGCCGTTCTCCGAAAGGCAGTGAGAACACCTGTGTATCGTCTTTAGTTCCACATATGGTGAGTGAAAAAAGGGCTTTACGTTAGAACATACCGATGTGAAAAGACCTGATATTGCCTGGGGGTCAGCCAATTCCTATCAATTGCTTGAATTGTCGTTCCATTCAATCGTAAGAAGTGCCGATTTGAATTGGTCCCAGTATTCGTCAAACAAAGCATGAGTCCTGGTTTGGAAGATTATCTCTTCAACTGCACAGCTGTCTTGGGTGGGCGAACCATCAAAGAAAATTCCTTGATAGTTGTTCTGCATCTTACCCTCATGGTTATGGAACCAGCCCGTAACCACAAGTACTCTGCGCATGTTCAGATCGAGTGTCTCTATTTTGTCTAGATGAAATCTCGGACCTGCTGCACCTTTCTTCTGATTGGTAATTTGGTTGTTGCCGGCATTGCCCAGTACTTCCTCCAGCTCGCACAGAAGGCTGACCTTTGTATCTGGAAGAGTCTGCTCTCTACCCTTTGTGTGTACCACTACATGCGGTGGTTTCTCCAGCAGGAGTCGCAGTCCCGTGCTCCCGAAATTACTAATCGGAGAGCCACTGTACAAAAAGCAGATTTCTACATCATCTGTCTCGCGGGGATTGTAGGTTACGTTCCAGCTCGGGCCAAACGCGTTGATGTACTCTTCCCCTTTCACAAATTCCTGTGGCAGTTTGATGGCGCGGATCGCGCCGTAAAAACTAGTTTGAGTTGACATCTCGTTCTTCCCTTCTTAGACGGCACCAAGTTTGTCGAGGTAATGGTGTAACTCGGGCTTAAGCGCACTTCTCCGGGATTCCTCTGGTAGTGAATTGTAGGCTGCCTGGGCGGTAGCGAACTGACTCAGGGCTAACGCGTGGGCCGCTGCTCTGTCGATGTTCTTGTCTTTGGGTTTTTCCGCTAGTTCTTTCTCTCTCTCTTTGTTCTTCTCTTCGTTGCCAGGTCTGAAATTGGCCCTGTCTTCAGGTCGGTCTGGTCCAAACCGTCTGCGATCCCATGGAGTACCAGGCTGATCGTTGGTCCAGTTATTGGCATTGGTGGCAAGGTCAAATTCTCGATCTGTATATCGTTTCTCGCGTTCTTTGTCGGCGCCCCAGTTGTTGTCGGCGACAAGCATGCGCACGGTGGCGTCCTTGGAGTGTCCATGCAC
>CAYTDR010000369.1:0-7464 GCA_964436185.1 uncultured Candidatus Obscuribacterales bacterium
CCGCGCAATGTCGAGCAGTTGTTCGAGAGGACGGCCTTGAGCTGGGGAACACGAATGTCACGCCCCCTTGTAGATAGGCTGAACAATTACTTCAGAACTCGGCAAGCCAGCTCCAAGCCAAGGTTGATTGCGGTCATTACTGATGGTGTGCCCTCACCGCGGGAAGAACCGTATCTGGTGGCTGATACTCTCGTCAAAGCCAGTCATCACCTGCACAAGCCTGGCGAGCTGATTATTGTGTTCTTTCAGGTAGGGGCGGCGGATCGCAAGGGACAGTGGTTCCTCACGGAAATGGACGATAATCTCGTCAATCATGGAGCGAGTTGCGATTTCGTGCGTACCGTCAGCTTCACTCAGTTGATGCGAGTCGGGCTTGCTGAGGCACTGGCAAACTCAATCAAAGATTTCGCCGCTCAGCATGAGAAGGAACAGCGATAAGTTCCCTCAACTGTGTACTGCGGTTGATTGCTCCTGCAGCCGATCTGCAAGGTGTTCGATCTTGTCGTACATGGCAATCTTGCTGCGCCGGTTTTTAGGAATTTCGTTTACACCATCAAAGATTTCGCTGCTCAGCATGAGACGGAACAGCGATAAGCGCTCAACTGTGTACTGCGATTGATTGCTCCAGCAGCTGATCTGCGAGGTGCTCGATCTTGTCGTACATGGCAATCTTGCTGCGCCAGTTTTCAGGAATTTTGTTTACACCATAATAGGCTCCGGCAAGCTGACCGAAGATGGCGCCGGTGGTATCAGCATCATCGCCAAGATTGACCGCCAACAGAGCTCCTTCCTTAAACGAACTTGACGTGTGAAATGCCCATAGAGCGGCTTCCAATGCTTTCGGCGTATAAGCCGCGCCCAGAATGTTCTCTCCGTCTTTGTATGATCCTTTAGCGACTTTTGCTATCTCCTCCACGAGCGGTTTGCGCGACCAGTAGCTTTCGTCTATGAGGGGAGGAAACTCCTTAAGGAACTCTTCCTTATCGAATCCTTTGAGAGCACATACAATCAGGGCGCCCAAATAGCGACAGGCATCCACTGGGACTTTGTGAGCGTGGGTGGTGCGCGAGCTGTTTCCCGAATGCTCGATGGCTAGCTCGATGTCATTGTGGAAAAACATAGGAACGGGTGCGAGCCGCATCAAAGAGCCGTTCGCCTGGCTCGTCTCCGTCGTCAGTCCAGAATATGGTTCGCCCGTCTCTGCAAAGGCCGAGATTGCAGAAGAAGTTGTATTACCGATGTCGAAACATCTTCCTAGACTGCTCATATAGCCCTCATCACGCCATCGCAAATAACGTTCTGCCTGGTCCCGAGGATCGAATCCGCGGCATAGCACCAGGCTTTCAGCCAGGCAGAGAGCCATAGATGTATCGTCGGTCCATTCGCCGGGCTTCAGTTTGAACGGGCCTCCACCAATCATGTCGGTCAGTGGCTCGAAGGACAGCGGGGGAAGGAACTCCAGCGTAGTTCCGAGTGCGTCACCAGCTGCCAGACCGACGAGGCAACCACGAAAGCGGTCTTTTAGTTGCATTTGTGTAGACCTCAAACTTTGACGAGTGCTTAGATGTGTCGATTATACAAGCCTGTCTCGATGTGTTGGTTGTCGAGAGTTCAAGCTGAGCCTCGCGCCATCGAAGTTGCGTCTCCTTTCTTGATGAGGGACACCACGGAGTGATAAGACGACTCCGCCGGTGGTTGCGCCCATGGCTGTGCAAATGGCTCTATATCGCATCGTTATTGAACTTTGTTGCTAGGTAAAGGGAAGGGAAAGTGACGGACATTACAATGGCTTGTCTCTACGCACTTGCGCAGCAGGTGCAACAAAAGAAGGAGATCCCAATGAAGAACAGACTAATTATTTCGATTGTAGCGGGTGCTATGAGTTCGGGCTTAATCTCCACGGTTGCATGGGCAGACAGTAATGATCGTCGGCAAGCAGAGTGGAATCAAGGACATGAGCGAACGATTCAACAACAGATTCGGCAGGGTGAAAACTCTGGGCAGTTGACTCGAAATGAGGCAAACAGGCTAGAGAACAGACTAGAAGCCTTAAAGAATGACAAAGATCGATTCGAGCGCAACGGGCTCAATCAGAGCGAGAAACGCAATCTCAACCTGAGGTACTCTTCTCTTTCCCAACAGGCAGAGAGAGAACGACGAGACTCGGAAAGAAGATACATTAACAGCCGTGCTAACGATAGAGGGAGATGGAGAGATAACCGAAGCAGGAACCATCAAAGTCTGGCAGGTAGGAACTCTTACAGCTCACAGGCACAGTTGAGCAAGCCACCAGTTTGGCATGCCAGCAAGGATGGTGGCTACTACGACTCTACGGGTCAGATCACATTCCTGGTCGATGGGCAAAAACTCTACCTGTACGGCGGGTTCCTTGGCGATGGTCGCCCAGTGCCCAACACGCCTAACGTTCCTACCAATATGCTTGGTCACCTGCTCTACTAATGGGGAAAAGCAGTTTCATCAGTAGTAGCTCGATCCGGATACGATCGGTTGACTGCTCAAGATGCCAATTATAAACACATGCTTGGACGTCGCTTGTAAATGCGGCGTCCAGCTTTATTTTCCTTCGTGCTCACATGGCAATAGACAGCAGCAACCCGCTTTCGTTCTATTTAGCGGAATTACCATAGAACACAGAATGATCGCGAAGAAATGTTCGGGCTCACTTTTCCTTGAGCTGAGCTGATTTTTTGCGATCCAGGTTCACAACAATTGGTGATGAAACCCAATCAAGGTATGCCTGTTGGTGGACGTGTACAATGGTTGAATTGGCAAAGTATGCGTGAACGTGTCCCAACCAGCGTTGCTGTCGGTCTTGCACTAACAATAGTGCTGGATACTGGTGTGCAAGTGTTGTGGAAGTCAGCGGTGTCTGCTGTTCCAGAAGCTGCGAGCCCGTCTGCAATAATCTCAGGCACTCTTTCTCAGCCAGTGTTTTACGTCGTTGTTGCCCTTTTTATGGCACAGTTTTGCACTTGGATGAAGGTTCTCTCCAAAGCTGATTTAAGCTTTGCACAACCGATCACCGCATTAAGCTTTATACCGGTCGGATTGCTTTCCGCAATTTATTTACACGAACAAATGGGCCCGCTCAAAGTCATGGGAATCACTCTCATCCTTCTCGGGACCTGGTTTATAAGTCAGACCAAACACAACACGCTTGACGAGCGAGCGCTTGTTGCTCCGCTTGGGGAGCCGGTAAAGGTGCTTACTTCGGATGAGGGCTTTGTCAACGGAGGAGTGGAGTGAGTTCCAAGTTGATTGGTCTGATGTTGGTTCTTGTTGCGGTGACTCTCGAATCGTTCGGTCATCTCTTCATGAAGTGTGGCGCTACGGACTCCATGGCTCAGTCCATTTCTATAATCAAGCTGAAGAAAGATGTCTGGGTTGCGTTGGGTCTTGGGTTACTTGCAATCGAAGTCGGGGTCTACACAGTTGCGCTGCATCGAATTGATGTCAGTATTGCCTTCCCATTAAGCAGTCTCAGTTTTGTTGGTATTGCGCTGCTCTCCACTTTCTTTCTTGGTGAGTCGGTCGCAGAGAGACGCTGGATCGGAATAGGACTCATTATTTTGGGCTCGTGCCTGCTAGGGGCAAGTTGATGGTTGTGACTAACACGAGTTCGCGACAGGCGGCGCATTCAACGACCGGGAATAAACACATCACCGTTGAGTGGAAACGGTCTTGTAGCGACATCCCCGACGAGCTATTCGACAAGTGTTTTAGCGACGATCTGGAGGGACGCTGGTGGTATCAGACACTCGAACGCAGCAACCTTTCGGATCAGTTCGAATTTTTCTACGGTTTGATTAAAGCTGATGACGAACCGGTTGGCATTGCGCCTGCATTCGTGATGAATCTTCCCATTGATCTTGTGGTACCGGAAGAGGTACTGCCCGTCTTTCAATTCATCGGAAGATTCAATAAGGGGGCGATGTTTCAGCGAACGCTTTTCGTGGGCTCACCATGTGCTGATGAAGGTACAATCGGCATGATACCGGGTGTGCCACTGCATAAGGTGGCACATCCTTTGCACAATCAGGTGGAGGACCTAGCCCGAGAAGAACGAGTTTCCATGATTGTCTACAAAGACCTTCCTTCCAGTAGCTTGATGGATCTCCGTCAATTAGCAGATGAGTTTGGCATGTTTTTTATGACCAGTTATCCTGGTTCCGTCGTTCCGCTGACAGGCGTTGGCGATTTGCAATCGTACATGGCGTCGCTTGGAAGAGACCATCGCTACAATCTGAAGAAAAAACTGAAGAGAAGTAAGGCGTGGTATCCGCTTAAAAACAGTGTGATCCAAAACCCTTCAGAGGATGAGCTGAAGGAAATCTTCGGTCTTTTCACGCAAACCTATGAAAAGGCGACAACAAGGTTCGAGAAACTGGAAATCGAGTTTTTCAGGCAGGTAGCACTTCAACCTGTCTCCTGGTTCGTCTTATTGCGCGACGAAAAGACAGACCGGCTGGCGGCTTTCATGCTCTGCTTTAAACTTCAAAATCGAGTAATCAACAAATTCCTTGGATTTGACTACAACCTCGGCGAGCAGTCATTTTTGTATTTCCGACTCTGGGAAGAGGCAGTGGCCTGGGTAACAGCAAGTGGAGCCTCTGAATTTCAGAGTGGGCAGACTGGATATCGCGCGAAATTGCAGATAGGGCACGAATTGGTTCCATTGACCAATCTCTGCAAGAATCGCAATCCAATTTTGAATCATATCTACAAGAAGGTGGCTGATTCGGTATCATGGGCGAGCCTGGATCCGCAGCTGCAGGAATTTTTGCTTGCTCATGCTGCCCTAGATCGAAGTCGACCCTTGAAAACCTGATTATCATTGATACGCGAAAATCACGAAAATCGTCTTGGGAAGAGGCTGGAGTAGTAGCTCTACATGTACGAATTTGTCTAACTTGTCGTTATGGCGCTCCTACTCAGTACTGTGGATGAAGGGAATTGCCACAGAAATGACTGAAAGGATGGTGCAAGCAAGAGGCGGGGACGACTGCGTCGCCCTGTCTCAGTACGAAAATATTGCCTGGACTGCGAAATTTTCCAATGCTCAGAGCTGTAGGGATGCAGGCTGATAAAGCTGGCGGGTGCTCATTGGGAACTGCTCCGGATGGTCAGTTTTTCGCAGTGCAGGCTGGAAAGCGTGGGATCCGCGGACCCGCGAACTAATAGGATTGATACAATGGTCTAAGAGTGTTCGAAAACCTGAATAACCGGAGTTCCCTGTGCTGAAAGTTTTGTTCCACACTCGGTGGCTTAGAGCCGCCTGTTGTACTTTGCTCGTTCTCTGTGTGGCATCTCTTTCGCCGAGCGAATTAGTATCACCGGCCCTGGCCGCCAGCGAGCTCAAAGAAAATGAGACGCTCAAGGCTTTCTACAAGAGCGTGAGAGCGCTTGTGAAGGAGTATTTCCCGAAGGCTAACGTTGTTGAAAAGGAAAACACATTCCATTTTGAGCTCAAGCTCAGACGTCAAACGGGGTTCTACACAGGTCGTCTTGTTCTTGCTCCCGACTCAGGTGGCATACTCGGGGACATCGCACTGAAGCCTGGTGTGTATGATGGCAAGGAATACAAAGTCAAACACAAAGAGTGGTCCTGGATTGAGGAGCAAGAGGGATACCATACGACTCTAATGCTTGCGCCTTATTCGAAAGAGCGGCATGAACATCTGTTTACAAGAATAATGTTGCCTACCGACACTCCGATTGAGTTTAAGGAGCGATTCAAAGAATTGATTCTCAGTTTTGGCAAAGAACACGAAGCCCAGTCGCACGTTCATCATCATCAAGAGACAACCGCTGAGACAAAATAAGAGCCGGTCAGACCTCGGTTTTGATCTCCTCTTTTTCGAGTGATTGGACGCGGCTAGAATTCGCATTTGAAGGTTGTTTGTTTTCCCAGCGAGAGACGATGAACATGACTACGCCCAGCATGATCCATTCCACTGCCAGACGAACGAAATCTAAGTAGACAATTCCTTCAGGCGGGGCATAAATTGGCGCATAGCCGAGTGGTTGTCCGAGTAGCAGTTGGGCGTTCCATGGCGGATAGATACTGGCGAACACGAATGCCGACAGAATCACAGCTTGCACCGCCCGCAGTGCTCCAGTCAATTTGATTGTAATCATCAGACTGGTGATCGCCATCAACGCGATTCCAGCGAGGAGTGCAGGATGGTACCAGGTTGGAGCACTGCTCTTCTTCCCTCCCAGGATTGTGAGCACTTCTCCTTCCGAGATATTCGACTCCTTCATGATCTGTCTGAGCAATTCGTAGTTGCTCCGCGTCTCCGGCGGCTTGTTCTGCCCGAAGAAATCCTGTTGCCAGATCGGCCGTTTGCTCTCCACGGCTCTAACACGCTTTATCAGTTTCTGTCGCACTGCAATGGCATCATCGCCGGGCAAAATGGTCTGCGCCATTGCGGCGTTGCATGTGAAAAGGAGTAGAAACAGCCACAGCGAAGACTTCATGTCGAGCTCTCAACAAGTTGAATCTACCCTTCATTATAGCGAAGATGACGATATTAGCTCCATGTACGCGGCCCTGATGTTCTCTCTGCTGGACTGGCGTGTAACATGGGGCCGGAGAAGAGAACCGGATGACTAAGGCATTGACATAACGTCATTGCAGTGATGCCGGCAATCCGTGCCCAATGCGCCGCCCCAGTTGCGAGTAGAAGCTGCGCCTGTTGAAATAGTCCATATGAGCTCTTCCGCCAATTGTGCCGCTCGGCAAATGGAAGTCATCTATTCCCTGAAATAGATGACTCGCTGGATACCCAAGAAAATCATGCGGGTCGAAAATATTTATCCAGCGCCTTACGTTCTCAGGAATCGGAAGCGGTCTCTCTTTGTTTTGCAGACCTGGAAACATTTTGAGATCTGCAAAGAGTGGAAATTGTGACCCAACCGTGATAGCAATGTCGAAGTCTATTTCCTTGCCGAAATGAGTGAGTATGTCGCAGAGAATGATACCGCCCATGCTGTGCCCGACTACTATTAATTCAGGATCGGCTGCCGTTCTCATCGATGCAGCTTGCTTGATGGCGTCCAAAACAATCGTGCAGATAGGACTGGCTTCGTCCGTGGTGCGACCGGCAAAATAAATGAACGAATCACCGATGAGTAGGCTGAACTGGTTATGAAAAACTGACCGCAAGGGATCGAAGAGCACTTTGGCGGTTGCGCTCACCGTCTTAGATTGTATTTTTTGATGTGTGTGGAGGACGTTCTCTTTGGCGGTTGATCCGGCTTCCTTAAGTTTTTCCCGCAGTCGCAATCTGGCTTTTTGAATCCTCTCTCTAAGATTTTTTCCGGCGGTTCGGATCGCTGTGGCAAATGCGCTGGTTCGTTTATCACCGGCATTGCCTGAATCTTCTCCTGTGAACAAGAGGGCATCTAACTTGCCGAACAAGTCCTCATCGGTCTTTGCTT
>CAYTDR010000370.1:0-7183 GCA_964436185.1 uncultured Candidatus Obscuribacterales bacterium
AACGACAGCAATCGCATTCGCTCGGCACCCCGTGAAGAGTTCGAGCGAATGCAATTGCATATTGCAATGTGTTCAAGCGCGCGCTAATGCCCGGACTGATTCGATGTGAAAAGGCTCCGAATATTGATAGGCTGATTGCGATGGTGTTCTTCGATCTCTCAATCTGCTTCTTACTCTTGCGTCGCCGGCATCGTGTCCTCTGGAAGAAGTTGTGGCATGCGACCGGTCGGGGAGTCATCTTCCGGTGGTGTCATCAACAAGGTCAGTTGCTGGTGGGTCTTGTTGAACTTTTCTTCCACGGCTGCCAACTCTTTATTTTTCGATGCCAGTTGAGATTCGACCGCTTTGGAATTCCTGGACGATGAGCTTCTCAAGCGTGTTTTTAATGTATTGGCGTCTCGGTGTAACATTATCATTCGATGCTTGTATTGCTGAATGGATTGGTTCAACACCATCGCCGATTGCATCGCCGACGAAGTGTCGTCCCTGGCAAGCGCTTTTGCTTCATGGCTTGCGGGTTTGATGGCAACAACGTCGGCTTCTGCGGAATCGCCGGATGAAATTTGAGTGATACCGGAAGCAGTATCATGCACAGCTGGTGCGGACCTGGCGGAATTCGGAAAACTGTCGGCTGCGGCGGTCGGTTTGCGGTCATTCTGACTGCTTCTAGTCAGGTCCAGGACAAGGTTCGTCATACCTATAAGCACCGCTGCTGCTAAAAGGCAGGCTACTTTGAGGTTGACAGAGTGAGGTCGGCGATTTTCGCGTCTGTCATTGTTCGCTTGATTATCGCGAGCCGTTGCTGTGGATTTCGGCATATCGTATGTGCGCGAGTCGAACGTTGGAGGCGGAGTGGGCCGATTAATCGGTGTGGGCCTACAGATACAAGGACCGCACTCAATGTGCTCGCCAGCCGTTTGAAAATGTTTGCGCAGTCTCTCGAACTGTTCGTTGTAGAACTTGATCTCCTCCTCGGCACTTTTCTTCGCGTTCTCTCCGCCATGTTTGTCCGGATGCAAGAGCTTCACAAGCGTTTTGTACCGCATCTTGATTTGCGAGAAAGAGCTGCCGGGCGGCAGTCGAAAGGCATTGTACGCCTTTGTCAAATCCTCTCTGCCGGACATGCTAGGATACCTCTCTCTCTTGGTCAGTTGGCTCACGCATAGTGTTCTTGTTCCTCCTCAATTTGAGGCTATGTTGCACAACAAACCGGTAGTCAGCCGGATGTTCGGATTTTGCTGGGTAAGTCTTTGAGCTGCCAGAGTCGATATTCCCGTGCCTTCAATGTTCACTTCGGTCAAGCTCGGCATTCTCAGTAGATGGTCGACGACTTCGTCAGAGATCGATGTTCCTGCCAGAGAAAGGTTTTGTAGATTGGGGACATGATCGGCAATTTCAGCGATTCCTTGCGACGTGATCGCTGTGTAATCCAGGTTGAGTTTTGCTAATCGGGGGCAATGTCGGAGATGTGCCAGTCCTTCGTCATTGAGATTGGAACGAGCGAATCTAGCGGTGGTCAGATTGGGCCAGTCTCTAACTCTCTGCATCGCGCTGTTGGTGAACTCTGTGTTGCTCGAGAGGTTTAGTTCCCGCACGAGCTCAGAGCCGTCCTGCATAATCCGCCAGAGCTCTTGCACGCTGATCGGTTTACGCCCGGTTGCATGTCCGAGTTTGTCCTCGCCGGCTCCCCACGTTCCGTCAATGTAGACATCTCCGGTAGCCAAATTGAAATCTGCAATCTTGACCATATGTCCACTGGTGTCACGCAATGTTGTCATCACTATTGGTGCCTGATCTTCTCTGGCTATCCCGGGTTGCCGTTTGTCCACAGTCACGCTGATCGGCAAACGATTAGAATCGCGCAACAAAGTCAGTGTTTCCCTCAGTTCCGCAGGATTTCTTGCTTGTCTGATGGAGTTGTCTCTTCGCACCTCCGGATTGCACGTCAGTATCCTGTCGTACTCATAACGTCCGGTTATCTGTCTTTCCAGTCTGAGCATTTCGGTCAGCCCCAACATTGGCTGATTCACTACTTCGCCGTCGACCCGCACCGCTTCATCAGATCTAGTGTCGATGAGACGTTCCACGTGGCTTGGGCCGATCGGCGTGAGCGGGCCATATGGGTTAATTCTATACTCCAGTGCTCCCGCTGGAACCACGCCGCTGTCGGCTCGGAAGGGTTGTCTCTGCCAGTGAGCGTTGATTGTTCCCAGCTGAAACAGTTGGCTTACGAAGGGGCGTTCGCCGTTTAGTGCCGCTTGTGCTGGTTGGAATCTCCTTGCCTCCAAATCCGGTTCCAGCTGATCCGGCTGCAGTCTGACGATCCTGCCGTTATGAGTGCGGAACTGACCATTCAGCGCCAGACCGGCTGCCACTCTTATGGGGTCGGAGGGCGAGTATCTGTAGAGACGTCCTTCCATGGATGCCACGATGCAGGTAGCGTTGTCGCCCTGGTTGACGTCGGTGTGGTGCACCGAGTTGAACAGAGCTTCCAGGGCAAGCTCGTTTCGGCGGGCGCGTGGAACCGCTGTATCTGTACGCGACTCAAGAAAACGAGAGACACTGTGGTACGTTCTGGCTGTCTCTTGCCGGCTCAAACCATCACGTGCCGCCCGCGAATCAAACTCGTCCAGCATCGGAGCAGCTCTGTCATAGATTCCGCTTTCCGCCGCTCTTTGCAAAAGTGTTCCTCGTTCTGCGGTCTGGCTCAAACCTGTTTTATCGACCGGATCGAGAACGAACCGTCTGGCAAGCGAATTAGGTAGAACAGCGGCTGTGAGAGCATACTTGGCGCCGAAGGTGGAAGCGGTTCTTATGTCGACCAGCTCACCGTAGGTTAATAACGAGAAGGTCTCTGCGTTCACTACTCCAGCAGTGCCGCCGGCCAGTGCTCTTCTTCCTGCATCTTGTAAAACCCGTCCGGAGAGGCTACTAGTGGGTGGTGCAATACCTGTCAAGGCTCGGTTCATTCCACTCAGGGCGGCGACTGTGGTGCCGCCAATCATCGCGTTGCGCAACCGCGCCTGCCAGAATTGATGTTGTTCGTCCTCGTGAATGGGGCGAAATACGCCCTCGTAAGTCGCTCCAGAAATGAATCCCTCTCCGATGGTCCTGGCGAATTGAGGATTAGTAATTTTTGCAGTGAGAGCAGGATTTCTCAGAAATCCCCGTGCCATCGATCTTGCCAGCAGCAGATCACCTGCGACTCCGATGCCGGCTCCTACTTGCTGTGCATACCATTCGGGACTGCCCTGTGGATACTCGAGTGGAGGCTCTACCAGCGTCAGCTCGCCTAACAGTTCGCAGTCGGCGATTCGATTAACCAGCTGAGAGAAACCATTGTAAGGGCGCTGGATACCTGCATCAATCACAGATGTGGTGAATGCGTCCGCGCACTCTCCGAAGCTGTTGCTTGCTCGGTTAAAGGAGTCCATAAATCGAGTATCACGGGAGAAAGTGGCCTCGATGGTAATTTAGCGTCCTCCCATTTCCAATGGGGGGACTACGAAAGATCATATGCATATGGTTATGTGGGCCGAGCTTTTCCTGATATCATGGGGATACGATTCAGGTAGAAAATCGAAGGTTGCCTGGGACCGCCGTTGCTGATCGGCGCATCCAAAACACAAACTCAAAATCTCGAGATTCATGTCAGTAAAACGATCGAAAAAACGGCAGTCGAAGGTAATTCCTTCCCCTCCAAGCTTACCAAAAGCGGGGCGTCTGAAGACGGTTCGGCAGATGGAGCGGGAGACCAAGGAGGACGTAATAAACCTACTCCTGCTGGTCGGAATCCTTGCTGTGACAATCGGAACTTTCTGGACTTTGCTTTCCTTCTTGCGCGATCAGCGAGACCAGGGGTTCGGGTGGGTCGCCACTCTTCTTGCTTTCCTGTACTTCAAGCTCATTAGAGAAAAGTTTGTTGACGTGAAACGCCCTGTCGCCACATATGGTGCGGAGATGTTGCGCCTGGTGATACTGTCAGTGGTGCTATTCTTTGTTTTTCGATTGGCCATGCCGAAATACATCGATCCCAACTTGTTCCTGATGCCGCTTCTAATCATGGGGATAGTCTCCATCATCGTCTCGGCGTTTGTGCGCAGGAAAAAGTCCGGCGCCAAAGCGAAGCAGAAGTAGGCTGTGTATACCGATATCGATGCATCTCCATGGCTGAGAAATGCAGGTAGGCAGCTCATGGAGTAGAATCTTCCAACACTGCTGTGGAGGCTTCAACGATGCCATTAGATCATTACGTAACGGCTAATTCAATGGCACCGGTGGACGATTCAAAGCGATGTGAGAAGTTGTTGACCAAGGTATAGAAGAGCTTCGCATTCTCGCCATTAGGCTTAGAGTCAGACGGCTGGTCGAAAAGATCGGCCGTTTTTCATCGATATACCTTGGCTTAAGCGACGCCGCGTTCCACGTTCCACAACAGTCAGATCGCAAAGTCCAATAACTCTCAACTTAAATCAGAACGGCTGGTCTCAGGGCATCTGACCAGCCGTTTCTGATTAAATCAAGGTCGTTTCTAAACGACGTTTATGGTTTGCGGAATGTCACCAGGCGTGACATCATGCTCTTCTTGGTGGCAACCGTTTGTTTTGGTTTGCCTTCGATTTTTGCTGCTTTGGCTTCCAGTTTGCCGGCCTTCTTGATCAGCTTCTTCGCTTGCTTCTCCGGCAAATCGCTTTTCAGAGAGACATAGGCTTTGTACTGAGTGGCGCTGTCTCTGAGCATATCAGGTGACTTTCCTGCCAATCTTTGCTCTGTCTCTGCCAGACCCAATCTTGCTTCCGGCAATCTCGGATTGTCCTTGATGGCGGCGCGGAATGTGTCTGCGGCGCTGGGGAGCATTTTCTTGCGAGCCAGGTCGCTACCGAGTGTTTCTTGATGAGTGGCTTTATCACGCAGCTCAGCAACGGCTTGCAAACCGCGTTTCGCTCTTCGTGCTTGCGCAGGATCGTTGGACGCCTTCAAATAAGCGACTTCTGCGCTGTCCGAGTCCTTGATCATCACCGCTAGATCGCCCAGGGCAAGAATCTGCTCGACATCTTGAGTCGACTGGATGACTTCCTTCATCTCCTTGGCTGACTCTTCGAACTTGTTTTGCGCCAGGAGAGCTTCGGCGTATGCAATCTTCTCGGCTGTATTCGTTGGCTTGCCAACTGCCGAGAGATCTACTTTCTCACCGGCCAGCGATCTGATCTTGGCTGCTGCCAGTCTTAGTTGCAGATCGTTTGGCTTCATGCTGATCGCAGTTTGAATGGTGTCGAGAGCCGATTCGAACTCGTTTGACGAGAGGAATGCACCCTGTGCATTCTTCTGTGCCTTCAGATACAGTGCTCTGGTCAGACCTTCAACACATTGGGTGTTCGATGGTTGGGCACTGAGGGCGGTGCGGTACTCTTTGATGGCATCATCCAATTTTTCCAGCTTTAGCAGGCTGTTGGCGACACGTTGACGAAGCAGGACCTGGTTGGGATCCAACTCCAGACCACTTCTCAAATCGGCGATAGAGAGTTCCAGATCGCCGCGGGTCTCTCTCATGTCGGCCAACGCGAGATATGGTTTCGGATTGTATGGATCGATGAGGATGGCTTGTTTTAGCTCCTTGATGGCGCCGACCACATTGCCTTCTCCTTGATACTTCTGACCAAGAGCCACGTGAAGATCTGCCTGACGGCTGTATGCTTCCTTGAGCTCGGGTTTGATCAGAGCAGCCTTTTCGTATGATCTCAAGGCAGCATCTATATTTCCCTGGGCTTCGTACGCTTTTCCAAGCGCCAGATGAACCGGTGCGCTGTTCGTAAACTGATAGAGCGATGTGTTCAACTCTTTGATTGCGGCGTCGGTCTGACCTTGTCGGAGGTAGACTTCGCCCAGTCCGAAGTGGGCTGTCGAGTTGCCTGTGTTCAGTTCAATCGACTTCTGGAAGTTTTCAGCTGCCGACGGCAAGCGTCCTTCGTTTAAATCAATCAAGCCGAGTCCGGTATAAGCCGGTGAGTATTGAGGATCTGCATTGACGGCTGCCTGGAACTCGCTGTAGGCAGTAGCCATCTGTCCTTGTTCTTTATAAACTTGACCGAGCGCGTAGTGCGCATATTGTGACTGTGGATCGGCAGCAAGCGCTATTGTGGCTTCATTTTGCGCTTTTGCCAGAAGCTCGGTCTTCTTATCGATTATCGATTTCGAAGAAGACTGCAGGCGATGCAAAGTCACCAGTGCTTTACCCGTGTGGGCCAGAGGATCATTCTGGTCGACGGCCAAAGCTTTGTCAAACTTGTCTTCGGCTGCGTCGAGTTTATACTGCATGGTCAGTGCCATACCCAGCCCGGAAAGCGCATCTATATTATTGGGATTGCGTTTCAGCTGATGCTCGAATATCGCTCTTGCTTCATCATATTTTCGGTCGTTGATTAACTGTTCGCCTTTAAGCAACTGGTAAGATACTTTTCCTTTGAATAGTTTTCCTCCAGGAGCATTTGTCACAGTGCGCGAGCTTCTGCAATCCCCTGTGGCGGAAGCACTAAGGAAGATGCTCAAAGCAAGGAATGCTAATTTCGCAGACGTTTTCATAACTAACTCCTAACTCAAGGATATTTGGTACTAAAGCCTGGATGGCTACATGGCAGGTTGTCAATTGTCCAGTATATTGAGTGGATATGGAAGAGTCTCTTCCTTATCTTTAATCGATATATACGCTTTATATTTGCGTTGGAATTGCCTGAATGCGTGGACTGGTGCGGTCGTAGAGTATGTTCTGCAATCAGGACGAGAATAGTCTACACAAATTCGATTTGCTTGTCAAAGACTTTGTCAAGATTTTGTCGAACAGTTAGCATAAACAGTGACACCATCGATGGTAGGCATGAAATGACTTCTGATTGTCGAAGATACATGATTCTCAGGCCGTTCGAGCGCAATGAAGTTCACCTATATCATGAGTGGATGAACGATTCAGAAGTTCTCGGCCTTTATGTAGAGCCCGATCATCACTCGCTCGGCGAACTATTAGGAGACTTTGATAGCGACCAGTGGCAGTCGAACCGATTGAGACGGTGGCTGGTAATATCACAAGAGAATGGCGAAATCATGGGGTTTGGACATTGTTGGGAGTTCGATCCTTATGAGACGCATGTGGAATTCGGCCGAATTTTGCTGCCTCAATTTCGAAGACAGG
>CAYTDR010000370.1:7193-7462 GCA_964436185.1 uncultured Candidatus Obscuribacterales bacterium
CAGGGATTAGGAGCTCCTCTTCTTCATGCTGTTATTGACCAGGTGTTCGTGGATACGAAGGCACATCGCGCTCAATCCGTAACCTGTTGCGATAATCAAACAGTACAGAAGAACTGGCACGCGCTGGGGTTGCAGGCAGAGGCCCGTCTGCGAGATTACATGCGTTTACATGGGCGTTATGTCGACTGTTTTCTGCTTGCGGTTTTGCGTCCCGAATGGATTGCTTCACATCAGCAGTGGGATTGCCCTCGGTCAATACCGGAAACGGA
>CAYTDR010000371.1:0-7454 GCA_964436185.1 uncultured Candidatus Obscuribacterales bacterium
GCTTGCTGATGCTGCCCAGGATCACTTGCAAGGAGGGAAGCAGCTCTTCGGTATTTGCAGGACCGACTTTGGAAAGTACCGTCAGGAACCTGGAGGCTAACTGCTGGCTCACGGGCTCACCTCGATACCAGAAATCGAGAGTGATGCTTTCCGCTGCTAGGTATTCGAATCGCGCAAAGATTCGATCTCCGCAGAGTGTTAGTCCTGGTAAGGAAGCCATCTTCCTTGATTCCTCCCAGGCGGATAACCTGAGAAAAACCAGATCATCAAACGGTGATGTTATTGGTGTACTGGAATCCAGCGCTCGCTTTCCAGATGAAAGTGTGCTCAATGGGTGCATCTCAAATGGCTCCGTTGTAACTAAACCCAATTCGAGGATGTTAAACAAGAGATTTAGAGATGAACGCTTCCAGGAGGGCGGAAATTATTCCTTTAAAAGTAATCAAACCCAATTTGTCGCAATCACCCGCCGCCATCAGTCTTGATGCATGCAATCAACTACTGTTCGTTGTTCATGCATTCGGTATCTTGCTCAACCTCAGCCACAAAATCATCATAGGGCCTCAAGGTTGCAATAACGTTGTAAAACCGAACGGATTTTTCCGGAGGATTTTCGGATTGAGCGTGACAGATTTCTAAGGTAATTGGTGGAACGGATAAGAGGGCTGTTACGTCTTACAAACTCTCTACCGGATAGGAGCCCATCCACCTGGTTCTCGAATTGTCTTATTGGAGTGCGGATTCTTGCGACTATTCGAGTTTAACCTTTCAAGTCCCTTGGATTGAGGTGAATTTTTGCCTTTGCCAGTGTGGGTTTTCACCTATCCGCTCGAGACCAGCCGACTGCGATTTCGCGCCAATTGTGCGAAACGCAGTGGGCAGGCTGTTTGCGGGCGATCGCCGGCAAATCGCTTAGCTGCCCGTCGTTACTGGCTTTAATGTGTTGAAACCCTGCTCCAGTGCGGACCTTCGACTGGCAATCTACGAAGATGAAATGTTACGCGGAAGGTTATAGCTGAAGTTTAATCGGGTAAGGAACTATTATCAGATGCGCCCAGACTTCCATCGGCATTGGTATCGAATATGGAGGTACGTTTGCTGTGTTTGGAGCATCCTTTGCATATATATAGGTCGATTGAGATCCGCACAAACACTGACGTTGATTGAGCGGTCAAAAGTTTTTTGTTTCCAAACCGAGAAGAATAAGTATAATGGGATTACGCGCTGAAAATTGTGCATTCTTACTACTAGGAAGGTTACTGTAGTGGTCACACGGTTGTTTCTTGCACTTCTGTGCATAATGGCTGCGTCCTTCACTTCGCCTCGTTCAGCCCGTGCGGCTGAGCAGGGACACCCCGGAATCGCTGATGGGCCGGGCATTTGGATGAACCTCTGGAGTTATCCGAAAGGTGATGTGGATCAGTACTGTAATAAGCTTCAGCAGTCCGGCATCAGAAATCTGTTCATCCAGACGTCGAGACCTAATACGCCGGCTGTTCAGGACGAAGCGACGCTAGGCCGATTGATCGATTCTTGCCACCATCGCAAGATCCGCGTTATTGCCTGGTCGTTTGCTGAGCTGCAATCTCCTGAAGGTGACGCGAAGAAACTCATTGATGCTGCCCACTTCCGTTCCCCTGAGGGGCACACATTCGACGCGATCGCGCCGAACCTGGAAAAGGATTTGAGCTACGCCAAGGTAGAAAAGTACAGCAAGTGTTTGCGAGATGCGCTTGGTGAAAGCTATCCGATGATCGTCGTTGTCTACAGTCCGCTCAACAAGGCACGAGAAGTAGCTCGCACGCCCTGGAAGCTGCTCGACCAGTACTACAATGTAATCGCGCCCATGTCCTACTGGAACAGCAAATACGCGAAGCTCGAGCCCTACAGTTATACGCGTGATACCATCAATCGCGTTCGAGAGTTGGTCGGTCGCCCGGACGTAGAGATCCATATCGTTGGAGACGGTATGAAGACTCATTCTCCAGAGATCAAATCCTTTATGTCTGCGTGCAGAGATACAGCCGTTGCCTCGGCCAGCCTCTATCCGTTCCATCAAGTGACTGAAGAGCAATACAATTGCATGGCCACATATTTCGAGTTCTTTCCGATGAACTCCAGATATCGTTTGGCTGCCTTCAGCAAGTTGTACCAGAGCGGTGTATTCTCCGAGCGTGTTACCAACCCTGCTAAGGCAATTGAACGCGGTGAGTTCTACAGGCTTCTGACGACCAAGTTGACGAGCAAAAGACAACAGAACGCAGAGGAAGCGGCACATTTTCTTACTTCCTATGGTGTCATACCAAACGAGCAAAAGGCTGCTCTGGATAGAACCGCCGGCTACCTGCGTGAGCCCATGGGTCACAAGGAAGCTTACGTCCTGGTGGCAAGAGCGCTGGAAGCTGGCATGAAAGCGCAGAAGATGGGGCTGCGCCTGGATGGAAAACATCCTGTGAAGCTGATCAAAGAGCACAAGAAGCGTGGTGAGTGGTTTGTCCTACCGGCATTGGCGGAGAACATTCATGAGGTTCGCCGCGATCATCTCAACTATCTGGATGCCTCTCAGATAATCCTGGACGTTAATTCCGGACTTCGCTAGATATTTCGGCCGTGTACAACTGCATTCTGTCTGACTTCTGCATGGAAGCTGTAGTCAAGCGTGTTTTACTGAGTTCTCAAGATGCCTGCGTGCACCATCTTGTCAGGTTATCGGAAGGAAAAACTATTTTCTGTCAATGCTTTCGCTTATCAATTTGAAGGCGTATGATATTAGAAGATATTCGATATTTCGTTCCATGTATTCGTATTGATGATGACGACATGCGATCTATCGTTTTTTTGTGACGGCGAATAGAAGGTAACTGAGTGTATAGAAGCACGGTTACTCGGCTACGAATCAAGGTAAACATTAAAATGCGTGTTAAAACGCTTGTCGAAGATGTCTTCGATAAGCGCTTTGTCGTTTTGGATCATGCCTCGAGTGATGTTGGTTGGTAATGGAGGTTAGTTCATGCAAGTAACGGTTACAGGACGCAATATGGAGCTCACTCCATCTTTAAAGGATTATGTAATTGACAAATTGCAGAGAGCGCAAAAGCATTTTGATCATGAGTTAACAGCCAAAGCGTTGTTGAGTGTTGCTAAGAATCCCTCCATAGCTAAGAGTCAGACTGCAGAAGTAACCGTTTCGGTGAATGGACAAGTAATTAGAGGTGAAGAGTCTACGGAGAACATGTACGCCTCGATTGAGCTTGTTGCCGACAAGATTGAAAGACAGCTTAGGAAATACAAAACTCGTTATTATCATAAGGGCAAGGTTAAGGACAAGCGATCAATCCTGGATATTTCAGTGGATGTCGGCGCGGCGCCTGATTCGGATGACGAAATCGAGCTGGCGATGCAAGAAGACGAACTGGCTATCCACCAGGACAACAACAAACCGAAAATTGTTCGCTCGAAATCTTTCATGCTCAAGCCTATGACTCCCGAGGAAGCAAGCAAGCATATGGAGCTATTGGGACATGACTTTTTCATGTTCATAAGCTCGGAGACCAGCCGAGTCTGCACCATCTATCACAGACGAGATGGCAACTACGGTTTGATCGAGCCGGAATACTAAAAATAAGCGAGGGCGAGACTCGGTTCTGTTGGTATCTGGTATCTGACCGAACGCCGAGCGGAAACTTCGGGTTTTTCCTGATCCTGGTTGGCAATATACGTGACTGGTCCGGAGAGGATCTTCTTTCCACCCGCTTTTTCGAGATTCGAGTTCTCTCTCCCCTCTCGGGTGGTCTTCGTTACCCCAAAAACAGCGTTTGTGTCTGGAACAATCTTGACAGGCTCCCGTCTTTGTAAAGCAATTGTCTTTGCTGAACCCTTACGATGACCAGCAAAGTTTAATTTAGGAGTGAAGACGAGTTGTCTTTGCTCGACGATGTTTTCAGGGGGCAAATGCAGATCTATTTTGGGGTAAACGTCATTCAAGATTTTTCTTGATCAATTAGAATTCGTATGTGCAAGTGCTCTGCATGTCATGAGTAAGTGTTGGTACACGTTTCGGAAGTTGGGGTTCATAGTTGGTGCTTACAGGTAAATCGAAAAAGTTTCGGCGGTCTGTAGCCTTTATTTTTGCAGTTCTGATAATTTCGACAATTGGTATGCAAGAGGTGACCGCACAGACACGGTCTGATGTGGTTGCGTTGAATAACGATGGTGTGAGAGCTTTGAACAGCTCGAACTTCAAACTTGCTATCGAGAAGTTCGAGGCTGCCATTCGCATAGATCCATCATATAAATTGGCGCGGTCCAATCTTGCCATCGCATACAACAACTATGGATTGCAGCTTAAAGACAGTCCACAAGAAGCGATCAAGATGTTCCACAAGGCGCTCAATCTTGATCCTTCTAACGTCACGACGAAGGAAAACGTCGACGGCATCATTCGATATATGGGAAGAGATCCGTCCTCATTCCAAGACCGTGCAGAGCTTGGCGACCTGGCACGCAAATCGAGCGATATGATTGGCGCGATCGTCGAATATCAGGCGGCCTTGAATCTCAAGGACGATCCTTCCATTCATGAAAAACTCGGCGATGTTTATCGAGTCAGGGACAAGTCGGACAAAGCTATTCAAGAGTACATGGCAGCCATTCGGCTAAAAGACTCCGCCAGTCTCGAGGTGAAGCTAGGGCAAGCATATCAAGCGAAAGAAGATATCCCCAACGCCATCAAAGCATTTGGAAAAGCACTCAGTTTCAACGACCGAGATCCTGAGGTGCTCGACTCGCTGGTGTCAGGATGGGAAGCGGCCCTGGCAGTCAATCCGGTAGCTCCGGAAAACCATATTGGTCTTGGTCAAGCGCTGCAGTACCGCGGGGACTACGATCAAGCGAAACAAGAGTATCTGCAGGCAATTCGATTCTCCCCCGGACGGTCCAACCCAATCGCCGAGGGGTTGCTCAAGAAACTTCCTGAAGTCATGAAGTCAGCTGAGGTCGAAAAACATATCGACACCGGCGTAGACCTGCAAGGACGGCAGAAGTATCAGGAAGCAATTGAAGAATATAAACTGGCTCTACAAGCCGATCCTAACAATGCTGATATCTGGGTGAACATCGGTACGGCTTACCAGGCTATGAAGAAGTACGATGACGCCTTGTCTGCCTATCAGCAAGCTAAGAAATTCGATCAAACCAATGCTAAGGCCGATCAGGGTATCAAGACTGCCGGTGCGGCGAAGCAGAAGGACATGGTGGAAGGTCTGCTGAAGGATGGTGTCGCACTGTATAAGAACAAACAGTATGACGAGGCCATCGCCAAGTATCAGCAACTGCTGAAATTCAATCCTCAGGATTCAGCAACACACTTCAACCTCGGTCTTGCGTACCAGGCGAAAAATGAAATAGATGCCGCTGTCGCAGAGTACAGACTAGCCAGCAAGATCGATCCTGACAACAAAGAGTATCAAGATACCCTCCAGGGCGCGCTCGATGATAAAGCTCAGCCGCTGATTGATAAAGGTTTGGCCGCTCACAAAGCGAAGAATTATGCCGAGGCTGTCGACTTGTATCAGAAGGCGCTCGCCATTCGACCGAAAAACGATGAGCTCTGGTACAACCTGGCTGCTGCTCAGTACTCCAGAGAAGACTACAAGAACTCTAATACTTCCTACGAGAAAGCCTACCAACTCGATCCGAAAGGGCGAGTCGAAGCTCTGTACTTCATGGCGACTATCGATGAGAACTTCGGCAATGGAGCTGATGCTCTGACGAACTATAAAACGTATCTGCAAAAAGCACCTACGGGGACCTTCGTAAAGCAAGCCAACGCCAGGGTGGCTGCTCTCATGAAGGACTTGACGGCGACCAATCCGATCAAGTCTGAGAAGGAATACGCCATGGAGAAAGAGGCAAACGATGCCTATCTCAAGGCGATTGATTTCCAGAAGAGCAAGCAGTACGCGCAAGCGGAGCCGCTATACAAGCAAGCCATCGAATTACAAGCAAAGAACGTCGACTACATCTACGGACTTGGTACTTTGTATCAGGCAATGGAGAAGTACGACCTGGCGTTGCAATACTACAACCAGGCCCAGGCACTGGCACCGGCTAACAAAGACATCAAGTTAGCCATAGAATCTGCTACTCAGGATCAGGCGCAGCCTATCGTCGACGAAGCTGTGAAAAAACAGACATCCGGCGATCTGAAAGGAGCGATCTCGTTGTATCAGCAGGCACTGCAGGCGGTGCCTAAGAATGCGCGAGTTTGGACCAACCTTGCGATTGCATTGCAGCAGAACGACCAATTCTCTGACGCGCGCGATGCCTACAAGAAGGCCTACGATCTGGATCAAAAGGGCGAGGTAGACAATCTCTACTTTATGGCACCGCTCGAGGAGAACGCCGGCAACGGAACCGGCGCGAAAGGACTCTACCAGCAATACATGCAGAAGGCGCCGGCCGGGCAGTATTTCAAAGCCGCGAAAGACGGATTCGAACGGCTGTCGAAGAACATCAGCGACACTCAGAAGATGTTGACGACAGGCGATCGGCAGAGTTTGGAGACTGCAGAAACGTCTTATCAAAGCGGTATCAAACTGCAGCAGGACAAGAAGTATGATGAAGCAATAGCTGAATACCAGAAGGCGGCCCAGGCGCAACCATCGGAAGCTGCGTATCCCTACGCCATTGCTACTGCTTATCAGGCTAAGGAAGACATTGATAATGCAGTGACTTTCTACAAAAAAGCAATTTCTCTAAGCAAAGACAAAAAGCAGATTGCCGAGATGGAGAAATACCTGTCTCTGGCCTATGACCAAAAAGTGGCTCCGCTGCTGGATGCTGCCAACAAAAAGTATGAGGCCAAAGACTTCAATGGTGCAGTCGCTGGTTACCAGGAAGTGTTGAAGGCGACGCCCGACAACGCGGACGCCTATACCTTCATGGCTGCCTCTTATCAGTTCCTTGGTAATTGGTCGCAAGCAATGTCTGCTTACAGCAAAGGTTATGACCTGGACAAAAAAGGAAAGGTCGACAACTTGTACTTCATGGCAGTGTTGGACGAAAATGACAGCAACGCGGCTCAAGCGATCAGCCACTACCAGGCTTACCTGAAAGCAGCTCCATCAGGTAACTATGGTGCTGTGGCAAATCAGAGAATCGATGCGCTGCGGAAGGATCCGCGATCGGTGCAGAAGATCGCTACTGCGGCAGAGCAGCAGCAGAGTGCTGAGTCACAGCAAGCTTACAATGATGCTGTTAATTTGCAGCAACAGAGTAAGTTCGACGAGGCGATTGCCGCATATAAGAAAGCGCTGGCCGCCAGTCCTAACGATGCATCGTTCAACTACAGTTTGGGAACCTGCTATCAGGCCAAGGGCGACATCGACAATGCCATCGACTCATACACTACAGCTGTGAAACTTGCACCCAATGAGCCTTCTTATAAGCAGGTG
>CAYTDR010000372.1:0-4797 GCA_964436185.1 uncultured Candidatus Obscuribacterales bacterium
GGAAAAATCGCTCGGCTTCATCGCTCATTTCATGGCGAGTATAAAAATGGCCTAGTTCGAGACAGCACTCGGTGAGCAAATAATCCCGTGCGGGTTTTCTTTTCTCTTCGAAGGACAATGCCTCCATATATAGTGACTCAGCTTTGTCTTTGTCGCCGAGCTCGTCTGCATTTCTGGCCAGATTCAATATACCTACAGTGTTGAGCGCGTGCCCCTCTCCATGCAGTTTTTCCCCGAGTGCACGGGCCTTCGCGTAATGCTCGCCCGCTTCTTTCGATTTTTTCCAATGCCCAAAAGATAGACCCAGATAATGGTGAATGCTAATGCGCTCTTGAGTAAAATCACCTTTGAAACCAGGCGAGTCCATGGTCTTCAAGGCCTGCTCCAAAGTAGCTATTGCCTGTTGATATCTTTGATGGTTGAACTCATTGATACCAAGACTGGTTAAGTCCTTTACCGACTCGATGTGGTACTCTCCGTAGTGCTTTTTATCGATTGTATGAACTTTGGTTAGAAGCTCATGCGCCTTATCGTAATGTTTTCTGCTTCCGTAAAACTTAGCCAGATTGTGCATAGTCACGGCAAGCTCCGGAGCATCAGGAGCCAGGTGTTTATTTTTCACGGCAAGAGCTTTTTCGAACCACTTCTCGGCTTCATCGTCTCTGTGAAGCTGGTGGCATACCAAACCAAGATTGCCCATCGTCTCGGCCGTGAGCAGATCTTCTTCGCCCAGGAGGCGCGTACGAATCGAGAGCGCCTCGAGAAGTGATTGGTGAGCATTTTCGAACTCACCGGTGCGATTATATAAATGATTCAATTGGTTCAGAGTGGTGGCTACATTTAACTCACCACCCGGCTCACTTTTCGCTTGTTTGAGAGCATCCTGCCAGTAAGTTCGAGCGCCCTCGATATCGCCGTCGATAAACGCTTGCTCGGCACGCAGCTCCATTTGCTCCCACTTGCTTGTCGGCTGTGCGGCATTCGTCGCGGGAGTACTATCAGTCTTCGATGACGTTAAGTTCGCGTTGGCACCAGTGCTAGTCGACTGGGACGAGCTCTTAGACAGTTTTGAAGAGCTGCTTTCCGACTGGGACGCGCTCGTAGCAGACTGCGACGGCTTGGTCTTTGCAACTGCGCTCGACGCGAGAATCAGCGAAATCGATACCGCGAACGCCAGACGTGGAAGTAGTTGTTGCATCGAACCTCCGAATGAATCTCGCGGCGACCACGAGATTCATAAAAGGTTAGCATACTACCAAGTCATCTCGCTTCCGCACTCGCCCAGAGGTGCACACGCCAACCGATTAGCCGGCACCACCTGCGAGGCCCAGTGAAATTCAAATCAGCATTTAGTCTAGTCAGTCCCACCGTACATGGGATTAATCATGTGAGAGTGTCCATTGGCCGATTTACGAAAACTGATTTCGCTCATCTCAAGGATGTCCACTTCATGCTTTTCTTTGGCCGATAGCTGATTGTTGAGAAAGCTCTCCCTCATGTTCGGTTTTTTGTAGAACTGCAAAAGAAACTCTTCCGTCGAACCGAAACGTACCGGCTTGGCCGAATGCTCTTCACTGGCGCTCAAGGCTGTGAGCTCGAATATGACAGGATCGAACTCTTTGATATCGTTAACGTTCCATACACGGCAAGTCGCATCGGCAGTCTTTTTGATCAAACGGCTGATGGACTGCTCGTCACTGCGTTTGTTTGCGGATGCGAAGCACTGCGTCTCACCATCGAACACGAAGGCGGTTACGAGAACATCATTGACGGCGCTGGTAACCTGTATGCATCCCGCTCCACGACTTCGTTTCAAATTCTCAACCGCCTGGCGAAAATCTGCTCCGCCATCAGTTGCCGGGCGGCTGGTCGACTTGCCGTAGCAGATGGAAGCCATTCCGTATGCGATCTCCATTGGGATGAGCGCGAGATTGAAGGTGCAATCAGGTTCTCGAATCGACATCATCAACTCCATGAAAGCTCTTTCGCCGATGGTCACTTGATTCTGTCCGCGCGCGCGAAAGACACAGGCCAGACCTCTGCCGTTCAACGTTATGAGAGTGGCTCTCGCTTTCAGAGTGTCGGAAGATATATGGATGGAACAAGTGATCTTGTTTGCTTGAATCGAATGAAGAAGCTGACGCCAGAGAATATGTCTGGTGAGAATAATTTTGCGCCCGAATAAATTTTCTTCAAAGGGCAGAACGCCTGCGAATCGACGTTCATCACTGCGATTGGATTGAGATTTCGGCGCGCGCGCGCGTAGGACGTCCTGCCGTTTCCGCAGGACGGATAGTGGGTTCAACATAGAGTCCACCTCGTCGAGTGTTATTTGTGCAATGGCGGACATCCGGAAGGGATGCGGAAAGCAATTGCGTTCAGTAATTTAGTAAGAAGAAGAACAAAATATAAGTACTAAGTCAAAGCATCGTACTTCTGAATTGTGTCCAATTTGTACCTTAATTGTCAAGAAGATTAACTCTGCTAAGCTTCTTTACAAATGCGCTCCAGGTCCTCGGCGCCCTCGTCCGCGCTTAATGTACTCAACCGCATCGGGAGTGTGGCAACGAGTCTGACCGTGATCGACTTGCACTTGACCGATGCGACCAGCATGCTCTAGTGCAAGTTCAGTCAAATCCTTTTTATATACGCCGATTGCAATCATGGCCATGTTCATCGCATGCCGGGCTCGGTTAGGCGCTGCGTGAATATTCTTTTCTATGTCCTGGAGAATCGAGCGACATAAAGGGCTGTCCAGGTCGCCACCATTTTTTAAGTACGAGGAAAGAACTACGTAGCCGCATTGCTTTGTGTACTCCTGGTCGGAGCCCATCCATTCCTGCATCTTGGTCTGGCAGCATGGTGCGCCGGATACGACGTCGGCAAGAAGATCGACGAGCATGTAGTAGCTGATTCCACTCAGCCAGGCATCGGCATCCGCTTCTGTGAATTGCCGTTTGTCGACAACCATGGTGGCAAGCGTCTGGGCGTCGACGTTGCCGGTTTCCCAGAGCTCGAACGCCAGCTCGTGATCGGTTTTTATCTTTCGTTTCAACTGTCCGAGATTGGCGAAGCTCACTCCGAACAGGTTATCTCCGGCGCCATGCCGCTTGTAGATCTCGACGTTTTGAGCAGTGCCCATACGTCGAAGCTCCTTCATTGTCTGTTCGAGCGACATGAATCTAGCCAAGCAAACACCCCGGAAGTCAGGAGATCATCTCCTTGTTGAAACGCTCGAAAGCATACATTAATGGCAAATCTAGAGCAAGAAATCGAGTTGCTGGAGAGGGGTGAAGCATGCAGATAAAATGGATTGTATGTAGCATCGTGAACTCTGCTTGGAAGCCGCTTCAATGCAAAAATACGTTTGCGTTTCGGTGATGACGAGAAGCTGCCGGAGGTCGCAAGATTGATGCTGATATCCAATCATTTGACATGACTCCCGACCGACCTGTAGAATGCCTTCAGTTGCGGCGTCTAAGTGCGCCGGTGTAGCTCAACGGCAGAGCAACGGTTTTGTAAACCGTAGGTTGCGGGTTCGAATCCCATCACCGGCTTGGGGGCGGATGTCCGAGTGGTTAAAGGAGACGGGCTGTAAACTCGTTGGCGTAAGCCTACACTGGTTCAAATCCAGTTCCGCCCATACTTTTTTCGAATCTTGCATGAACTCGAAGTCTCGATACTTGCATTGACTGAGATGAAAGTAGAATGTCGAGAGAATATTGTCGTGTAATCTAAACGCGACGCTTGTGGTGAAAAGACCGCCTGCCAAGCGGCAAATGCCGGTCCAATCGTCACAAAAACGTACCAAAAGGTTAAGGAAACTTGACTTGATTTGGTACTTTTAGCGAAGAACACGATAATGTTATTCCATTCATGTGCCCATGTAGCACAGTGGTAGTGCACCCCCTTGGTAAGGGGGAGGTCACCAGTTCGAACCTGGTCATGGGCTCCATTCCATCTGCGACGCTCCACGAGCGACTTATATCGTCTGTAGCCGCCGCAAGTGTTCCGGGGTTGTAACCAAGGGTTAATAAGTAAGGAGAGAGAGGATGGCCCGCGCAAAATACGAACGAAACAAGCCTAACGTCAACGTCGGAACTATCGGGCACGTTGATCATGGCAAAACCAGTCTTACCGCTGCGATCACAAAGATTTTGGCTATGAGTGGTAAAGCAAAATACAAAGCTTACGATGAAATCGATGCCGCTCCTGAAGAGAAGGCTCGTGGTATCACAATCAATACCGCTCACGTTGAATACGAAACTGACAACCGTCACTACAGTCACGTAGACTGCCCGGGACACGCCGACTACATTAAAAACATGATCACCGGCGCCGCCCAGATGGACGGAGCGATCCTTGTCGTTTCCGCTTCCGACGGTCCTATGCCCCAGACCAGAGAGCACATCCTGCTTGCTCGTCAGGTAGGCGTTCCTTACATCGTAGTATTCCTCAACAAATGCGACATGGTTGACGATCCTGAACTCCTCGATCTCGTAGAAATCGAAGTAAGAGAATTGCTCGACAAATACGAATTCCCAGGCGATGACGTTCCGTTCATCCGTGGATCCGCCCTCAGAGCTCTTGAAGGCGAAGAAGCACAGACCCAGAACATCATTGACCTGATGAAGGCTGTTGATGACTACATCCCAACTCCTCAGAGAGAAACTGAAAAGCCTTTCCTTCTGGCCGTTGAAGACGTATTCTCGATCACCGGTCGCGGTACAGTCGCTACAGGCAGAATCGAGCGCGGTATCGTCAAAGTCGGCGAAGAAGTCGAAATCGTCGGATTGA
>CAYTDR010000372.1:4807-7443 GCA_964436185.1 uncultured Candidatus Obscuribacterales bacterium
CGCAAGACAGTCGTCACGGGCGTTGAAATGTATCAGAAGACCCTTGACGAAGGTATCGCAGGAGATAACGTAGGCGTTCTCTTGAGAGGCGTCGGCAAAGAAGAGATCGAGCGCGGTCAAGTTATTGCCAAACCAGGCTCTATCAAACCGCACACCAAGTTCATCTCGGAAGTGTACGTTCTTTCCAAAGAAGAAGGCGGCCGTCATACTCCGTTCTTCCCTGGCTACAGACCTCAGTTCTACATCAGAACAACCGATGTGACCGGTTCCATCAAACTCCCCGATGGAGTTGAAATGGTTATGCCTGGTGACAACGTTCAAATGGAAGTCGAACTGATTCAACCAGTAGCCGTAGAACAGGGAATGCGCTTCGCCATCCGCGAAGGCGGCAGAACCGTCGGCGCCGGCGTCGTTGCCAAAATTCTCGAGTAATCGAGATCAACTAGAGAAATAGCAAAAGAGCCACGACGAGTTCGTGGCTCTTTTGTAATTTTCATGTGACTCTAAGGCTGACGCCGCCTCTATCTCCTCATCTTCTCACCGCCGAATTGTTTCCTCTGCGTCGGCTCCAAAAAAATGAGATAGTCGTGGCAGCCATAAAAAACAATCCGATATTCCGAGAGGCTTCATAACTTTTTTTCTCTGCTGCCGCCTTTTCTTGATACGACAGGATGGTTTTATTGCCTACCACTAATTTGTATAGCGGCACAGGTCCTC
Organism: uncultured Candidatus Obscuribacterales bacterium; assembly: GCA_964436185.1. Classification (GTDB taxonomy): domain Bacteria; phylum Cyanobacteriota; class Vampirovibrionia; order Obscuribacterales; family Obscuribacteraceae; genus CAYTDR01. The sequence goes on from CAYTDR010000372.1 coordinate 5,525, forward strand.
CTTCTCTCTTGTAAAACCAAACCTTCAATGGCACTTGCTGTTTTACAGCGGCGAAAACTTCAGGGAAGTGGAGGTCTCCTGATTCATACTCGACCTTGATCTTCTGAAGAGTAAACGTGACAGATTGGATCTTCTTTTCATCCTTTCCTTTGTACCAGGCCTTCGCTTCAGTAGGTCGGCCCTGAATGAATGTGAGCTCTTTTTCCTCCGGAATTGAACTGAAAGAAGATGTAATAAGCATCAAAAGGCCTAGTAGAAAGAAAAAGATAGTTAAGCGCATCATTTGCACCATTTGTTGTCGAACCTACCAGAGTAAGATCTTCCCCCTTCAGCTTTGATTCTAAGCAACTCCCCAAAACGCTCTTCGTGACTGGATTTCACTCAAGAGAGTGGACTAAATTCAGAAACTTAAAGCGATTGCCAAGAATTCCGATGGTTTCTTGGTGTGTATAAGCACTACAGATTTTCGACTTTTATCGCCTGACTGCGGAGTTGCCCGATCTGCGACTCATCACTACTCGTAAAATGCCAAAGGCAAGCATGACAACTGACATCCAGAACAACGTTTGCTTGGAGCTTTTGCGTTCTTCAAACTTCTCCTGGTAGGAAAGCACCGTTTTGTTGTTCACCATCAATTTATAGATAGGCATATTGCCGTCGATTGACTCTCCGTCGTCCGGCGGAATCCACACTTTCATCGGCTTTTGGGCTTGAGCAAGAGCGAGGATTTCCTTAAAGTGATCGTCGCTTGCTTTGTAGATGACCTTGGTTTTTTGAACCGAAAAGGTTACTGAATCAATTGTGTCCTCATCCGCCTTTTCGTACCAGACCTTGGGGTCAGTCGGTACTCCCTGAATCAGCTTGAGATTCTTTTCTGGTGTCACTTCGCTCACACCGTAATAGAACAAGAACCCGCCCAACAGTAACAGCATGATGGTGAATCGCATTTCTTCTTCCCGAGTGAGCGTTTGAAAATATTGTCCCCGCTCGATGCTTTTTCAAGCAATCGATCGAGGTTCTCAAGAGATGCTGTTGATCTCGATAGAAGAAAAAAACAATTGACAACATCATTGAGCAATTACTTGACAATCAAGCTTTCCTCGATGCCTCATGTTTCACACTTCGGATCAATGCTTAACAGAACGGAACGATCGCCAAGAATCGTTTTAATCCTGAAAATGCTCTCCCTGCACGTGTTTCGGGCATCGTCTTTTTCAGTTTGGGCAAGAACGAAAAAACAAATTGTTATTTCTGAAGGATTTTTTTAGAGACTAGTAATAGAAAGTAGGTAGAATAAATCCTTCGTCCGCCGGAAACGGCTGCCTGTGACGACTTCAAAGATAAGACCGATTTAATGGATCTTCGCTGAAGTTGGGCATCGCAGGCGCCCAGGCTCGGCATCTTCGCGTGCGTATTGCCAGCGAGAATGCCAGTGGAAGTTCCACGGTCAATTCATAAGCAAGGAGTTAAGTACCGATGGCTCGTGCCAGAACACCGAAGAAAGATGAAGCTCAATCCGGAAATGCAAGAGTGCAACGCATTCGCATTCGGTTGAAATCCTACGACCACAGACTTCTAGATAAGTCCGCTGACCAGATTGTTGACACGGCTCGCCGAACAGGCGCCACTATTTGTGGTCCGGTTCCCCTGCCGACAAGGAAGCGCGTTTATTGCGTACTTCGCTCTCCGCACGTCGACAAAAAATCAAGAGAGCATTTTGAGATTCGTATACACAAGAGACTAATCGATATAAATGAACCCACTCCAACCACTGCCGATGCCTTGATGCGGCTCGACCTGCCAGCCGGCGTGGATATTGAAGTGAAACTGTAAGAGCCGCTCTCGCACCGCAAGGTCGAGGAGCAGGAGAGAAAACTGACCGACTTCACTTTCAAACTTTTTTCCTTCCACGGCCTCAC
>CAYTDR010000373.1:0-7428 GCA_964436185.1 uncultured Candidatus Obscuribacterales bacterium
GCCTTTTTTTAGTCCGCTGGGACCTGGATCGACGACCCGGCCCAGTGATTCATGGCCAAGGACCAAACGCTCTCTTCCAGGCGGAGCCCAGCCGTATTTTCCTTCCGAGATCTCGATGTCCGTTCCACAGATGCCTACAGCGACAGCCTCGACTAGGACCGAGCCGGATTGAATATCAGGTTCGGCAACTTCATCCAGGCGAGCCGTTCCTATCTGCATCGGTACAACACTAATCGCTTTCATTTCAATGGTTCCTCGAGGTTGGCTAACATCTATATTTTCTCGGCAATACTGCTGCGCCCGAACGACTCCGCAATAATGGAATTAAGTCTGTTCAGAGTCTCTGCGGGTGGGGTTGTGAAATCTTGTAACTCGTACAGGCGTCCAAGGAAGTTGTATTTCGATTCGCCGAAGCGGTGATATGGCAACAATTGGTAGTTGATCACATTTGGATGCGGGCGTACAAAAGCAAGCACAGAACGAATATGCTCTTCGTCATCATTCACGCCGGGCATAAGTGGAGTGCGCGCAATAAACTTTGTGTCTGGAAACGTTTCGTACGCCCTTTTGAAATTTGCCTGGATGCGCTTGTTGTCAACTCCGCACCACTTTTTATGCCTTTCTGGATCCGTCAGCTTGTGATCATGGAGCATAAGATCTACGTGCCGCAGCACTTTTTCCATATACTCCCACGGCACGTTTCCGGCTGTTTCAATGGCAGTATTCAGACCTCGCTTGTGCGCTTCCTCAAGCAATGCTGCGCTGAAGTCTGGCTGCAAAAGGCATTCCCCGCCACTAAGGGTGATACCACCTCCAGATTCATGGTAGAACGGGGAATCTTCTTCGACCTCTTTCAAAACTTCATCGACTGTCATCTTCTGTCCAAACATATAGATCGCGTCGGTTGGACAAAGAGATGCACATTCTTGCGAGGTCTCGGTAGCGAGTTCCCAATTTATTCGAACTCGATCATCCTGACCATCAAGCAGGAAAAACGCACCTTCTGGAAAAGGTGGTTTCAGGCAGAGTCCACATTCTTTTGCGCCTATGCATTTATCCATGTTGTAGGCAATTTCAGGCTTCGGATGAATAGTCTCAGGGTTACTGCACCACTTGCAGCGCAAAGAGCAGCCTTTCAAAAAGACTGTTGTGCGAATACCCGGTCCATCATCGGTGCAGAAGTGCTGGATATTAACGACGAGTCCTGATTTATTCAAATTTCCGTCGGATTGATTTGCCATGTAGTTTCTCCTCAGGCTCCAAGGCAAATGCCGAGGGATCGTGCTATTTGAACGAACTCACTGTCCGTGGGCACAGGACGTACCTTGTTGATTGAATCGATCAGTGGAACAAATTTTAGATCTGGCGGATTAAAGGAGACCATCACCCCATTCTGTCCGGTGTTGATAGCGCGTACCGCAGCAACACCATAAGCCATCCCTAGCTGCCGATCTACCGCGGTCGGAACGCCCCCTCTGGACCAGAGTCCAAGGACAAGAGAATGAGTATCCGTATTGGCAAGCCGCTGCAACTGCGACGCCACAAAATTGGCTGCTCGTCCTGATTTTTCAATAACGTAGGCGCCTTCACTTTCGTTGGACAGTGGTGACAAAGACGCTCTTAACGGATGGACATCACTCGACTGATGATCGAGCTTAGCACCATTGCGAGGCGTTGCTCCTTCGGCTACGACCACCAGTCCATGTGAGCCGTGTCCGGGCTTCACCCTGCTTTGAAGCTTCTTAGCGACTTTCTGCAAGTCATAAGGAATTTCGGGAATAAGCACGGCATCGGCACACACAGCTATTGCAGCCTGTAGCGCCAACCAACCACTGTGCTCGCCGAGGACTTCAACTACCCCAATACGTCCAGCAGATCGTGCTGCATTTCGAGCGCTTTCCAGCATCGTAGTCGTGACGCCAACAGCGCTGTTGAATCCAAATGCAAGAGCGGTAGCCATCATGTCGTTATCAACTGAAGTCGGTATGCAGACCGATTTCAGTCCCTTGCGGTGCAGTTTAAAAAGAATGCTCAGCCCCTGTGAGCCAACGACGGAAATGACTGCGTTAATTTTATTCTTCTTCAATGCCTCAATCAAATGATCTGACTTGTCTATCTCCTCGACCATGCCATCTTCATTTATATGACGAACATGAAATGGATCGTTGCGCACGTCCGTCCCGAGCATATTTCCGGACAAATCAATGTTTTCAACACTCTCCGGAGTCAACGCTATCAACCCACTTTCAGAGTATTTTTCCGGAAAGAGCAAGCCCTCGAAACCGTCACGAATGCCGACAACATCCCACTGAAGTTCGCTTGCCGCCAGAACTATTCCCCGAATTACAATATTCATCCCCGGAATGTAGCCACGCCCAGCGTTAACAGCTATTCGCAGACGGCTTGTTTCCATGGACTACTTACACTCCGCTAATAAGGATTGCAATGGCTAATTCTTGTGCCATCAGACAACACCGCCAGCTTGCATAATATCCATTCTTTTTCGAAGGACCGAACGCAAGTCCTCACCGAACCCGGTCAGCAGTCCGCCATCAACAGCCAAGACCTGCCCTGTAATCATGTCGGAGCGCTCACTGGCAAAAAACACGGCAGCCTGGGCGATTTCATCAACCGTACAGAAACGACCTAAAGGCACCAATCGTTCCGTAACCTGATCTCTAAACTCGGACGAACTGTTTGACTCCGCCAGTGGTGTCAGGACGCCGCCTGGGCAGATAACATTGACGTTAATTCGATGATCGGCAACTTCCCAAGCCAGGTGCTGAGTCATTCCGACGACACCGTGTTTAGAACAGGTGTAATCGGCGCTACCGAAGAAAGTCATGCGGATGCCGGCTGTCGAAGCGATGTTGATTATTTTCCCCTTGCCCTGGGCAATCATTGATGGCAGTACAGCCTTAGAACAAAGGAAAGGCCCTTTCAAATTCACGTTTAGAACTTTGTCCCATTGCTCCTCGGTCAGATCCTTTAGCTGGGTCGGAGTGCCCTCGACCCCTGCATTGTTAACCAGAATATCCACAGCCCCAAACTGCTTAACTGCAGCTGACACCAGGGCAGTAATCTCTTCCCACTTCGAAACATCCGCACCAACCGCGATGGCGCTCCCGCCCTCAGCCTTAATTTTCTCAGCAACGTCTCTGGCACCGCTCTCCTTTCGAGCATTCACTACTACGTTTGCTCCCTCACGAGCGAATGCTCTAGCTATACCCTCTCCAATACCGCGTCCAGATCCAGTGACGATAGCTGTTTTACCCTTTAATTCCATTGCTGGTTCCCCTTGCTGAACTCATAACTCAATTGATATTTGCAGTAGACTCTAGCCGACGTGTTCCTCGGTTCTTGCAATAATCTCCGCCTGTTGCGTAGGCGAAAGATCCACAAAGTATGCCGAATAGCCAGCTATTCGCACGATCAAATTTCGGTATTTTTCTGGGTCTTTCTGAGCTGCCAACAGAGTTTCTTTGTTGATAATGTTGAATTGAATGTGCCAGTGCTTAAGTGCGCTCCATGTACGAATGAGCTGCATAAGTCTGCGCGTCCCTTCTTCGCCGGCTACGTTGGCGGGACTGAATTTCATATTGATCAGGTCGCCGCCCTTCTCTCGGTAGCTTATGTCGCGTGCTCGCGCCATCGAACTCAAGGTCACGGTCGGGCCTTTCACATCCATTCCGTGCGACGCTGATATTCCTTCGGATAGATACTCATGTGCATGACGACCGTTCGGTGTCGCCCACGTCACTTTACCCAACGGCACATGAAACGTTATTGGAATACCACGCATCAAGAATGCCTGATCGTGCGGCTTGGGATGCTTGTGCAAAAAGGCAAGCACAAATCTCTCAATCTCCCAACCAATTCTATCGACCCAGTCAATGCCGTTTCCATACTTGGGAGCATGCAGGCAGAGCTGGCGGGTAGCTTCCTTCCCTTCCCAATTCACCTCCATTGCTTCAAGAAGTTCATCCCAGCTAAGTCGCTTTGTGTCATAAATCAGGTGTTTTACCGCTGCGAGACTGTCGATGGCTGTGCCCTTGCCTATAGTTTCAAAACAAGAATGGTCGATCGCGCCTGGAAAATATTCTCCATGCGTGTGGAGATCGCGGCATTGATCCATGGCTAGATCATGCAACATGGAAGTCATCGGAGCAGCGAAGAAATTCGGCTTCAGTCTCAGTGCCACATGCTGCTGAATCAAAGCATGCTGACCCAGGTGTTCGAGGTGAGTGCAAAATGCTGCAAAGCATTCGTCAAAGGTCTTCCATTGCCGTGGATCGCCAGTCTGGGGACCGAACTGGAGATCGTCGAATGACTTGAGTTTGCCATTTCGGAAAGTCATCTCAATCACCGAACCGTAGTTGATGCCACCATTACCGGTGACATTTGTTTCGCGATTGATCAGGCGATTTTCGCAGCAGCCCGAGATGTTCCAGTCGAGTGCTTCCTTCAGATCGGCACCGTTGGCTAGATAGAATGGGATTACTACTTCGTCGTTGACCAATTTTGGAAATCCCTTACCGTCCTTTATTACTTCTGCAACATAGTGCATAAGCCGGTCTGGAGTGTTGGCATGAATTCTCACGCAGGGCTCAGGTACGGGGATCTGGAGATCTCTGGTGGATTCTAGAATGAGATAAGTTAGATCGTTGGTAGCATCCAAACCTTCCGAAGTCTGTCCACCCAAGCAGACATCTTCAAATTTTGAGAACCCTTCGGTACCGGCGGCCGCAACCGGATTTAATTTGATTTCGACGCACTGCGCCATTTGCAGCCAGACGCATTGAAGCAATTCTTTTGCAGAGTCTGGTGTGATTTTTCCGTCGGCGAGATCCTTTTCATAGTAGGGCAGAAGATATTGATCCATCCGTCCCTGACCCATGGCGCTGCTCGTCTGCTCGATCCGATTGAACATCTGCCCCAACCATTGCGACTGCAAAGCCTCATAGAAATTTCGTGCCGGATTTTCTGGGACCCATTCACAGACTTCTGCTATGTAGAGCAGCTCTTGCTTGCGCTCAGGGCTCGGCTCTTTAGTCGCCATCTCTCGGGCAAGTGCCGCGTAGCGTCTCGACCAAATAGTCATGGCATCACAGGTAGTGATCACTGCTTCTAAGAACGGCTTTTTATAAACGATATCTCGCGGCTCAGTGAGTTCGCTTAACTTAGCCTGAGCTTCTTCACGGATACCCTTGCAGCCGCGCGACAAAAGTTTTGTGAAATCTGGTGTCCAGTTCTGCGAATGGCGCAAATTGGAAGTGACAAAAACAACACATGTGGGAAGAATCAGGTTATCCGGATCGGGACCAAAAATCATAAATCGAGTGTCGTCTGGCAACAAACGCTGGTATGCAGAGGCGTAATCTCGACCGTTCCAGTAAGGACTGAGGACATCGGTGATCACCCGGGCGTCGTCGTCAGTGACAACAACCTCCCCTGGCTGTCCCTTGTTCTTCCGGAACATCTCAACGCCTGCGTCCATGATGCTACCGTCTAGCTCTGGGTAGACAATTCCCCATCGGCCCAGCCAGTTGCTTGGACGGCCAACAATCAACTCGTCATCAAAAATGGCAATGGTCGATTGTTCCGCATAATGCTTAAGCGCCTTTGCCCACCGCACTACCATCGGTTTTGATTCGGTCTGTTTAAATGACTCGGTGAACAACACCGCTCGCTCCAGGCTTGCCCTAGGTGGACCGTAAGCTCGGATAGCCTCGAAAAGTCTTAGGATGCGCTCCGAAACATTATCACCCAATGTATGCTTTCCGCTTTCAATAGCTTCTTCTTGAGCGGTCAGGGTTCTTGTTGTGACTGTCATAGTTCCTCTATCGATTCAGGTTAGGTGGTTTTTGCCGAATGGATTTTAATCGCTGGCAGTACTTAGTCTTCTGTGTAGTACATTGCTTTAGACCCGCAGTTAATTCAGTATTCGTGGTTCTAAATAGGTATGCAGCCGTGCTTACGAGCTGCATTACCGACAAGGTGAGGTGTGGAATATACAAACGGACGCCAATGGACATGTTAACAGAAGCTAGTTGTAAAGGAAGCATTGATATGAAAGAGAAGACTGTAAATCTGGGAGGGCGGTACACCGCATGCGGTAGCATGTCAAGGTTGCTCTTGAGCGTCACATATCACGTTGTGAAAAACGTTCCAGTTCATCGGCAAGTATTGGGATACAGAGATTACTGGCCTGCATACCTTGGGCGACACAGATTTTAAGTACGTCCATGATTTCCTCTACGGTTGCACCTAGCTTCAGAGCCGTCTGGATGTGCCGGCGTGTTCCGGGCGCGTACATATGAGTGATCGAAGCATCCACGGCAATGCTCAGAAATTCAGCAAGCTTAGGTGAGAGTACGCCGCTCGAGTAGATTGGGAGGCTAACAGCGATGATCGCTTCGGTCCATGTTGGGTCAATCTCGAAGAACGCGTCCCAGGCTGAATTCCATTGCCCCGCGGCTTTCATCTTGTCGCAGACTGGCGTCTCCGCCTCCTCAGGAGTTCGTTTCATGCCGGCTGCCGACGCCTCTTCGAGCAGAATAGGCGCGCCCAGGCTGACCGTATGGATCGACAGAAGTGAGGCGATCTTTAGAACCATCAGGATCTCTTCGCTGGTGGCGCCGGCTTCCAGGGCGCCACGAATATGGCGACGCGTTCCTTCGGCGCTCAAGTTCGTGCAAGCAGCATTCACCGCAATACTGATCAGCTCGACGTCTTTGCGCGGCAGTACGCCGCTGGTCCACGGATCAGTGGACATCTTGAGGCATTCATCGACCCATAACGGCTCCCATTCGCGAAACTTTTCTAGAGCAGCGTTGTCCCACGGTCCGGCTTCATGTGTCGAGGTAGAACTCATTTGCGTTTTCGGTTTCATCTCTCCCCTTCTTCGGTAAACTCCTGATTTCCGCTGAGGGCAGCATTGGACGAGTAAATGGCTACTTCTTTGCGCCAGCGGCTTCGAAGTCGTGCAACTCAGCTTCGATAACTAAGTAATATGCTGACCACAATGAAGCTTATCGTAATTAGGGAGTATATTGCTCCTTTTCGGTCTATGAAATCTTCGAGTGTAGCTCGCCAACCATATTCATAGTGAGTCAGAGCTGCATCTCCAAAAATCTAAATTCCGATGGCGTCACATCGACTAGTTGGCTTGGCAAGAGGCGCTTGGTCTCTTCACCTTCTGTATCGATGATGGACTGATACAAATGCATTGAGATATAGAAGTGAATCGTTTTCCATCGCAAGATCCATCGCCCAACTTGCAATAAATATATTCGGTAAGCCACCAAATGCAGTGCACACGAGCTGAACGTGGTCAGCGAGCCGAGCGCGGTGAAAGGGGCGGACGTGAGGCACGACAGTCAGGAGCGCGCATAGGCGGACGCAGAGGACGCTACCAATATTTTAGAG
>CAYTDR010000374.1:0-4205 GCA_964436185.1 uncultured Candidatus Obscuribacterales bacterium
ACCCACGCCCAGGCCCTCTCCGAGGCCGCCGGACGCCAGCTCGACGCCAACCGCTTCGGCGACCAGGACGTCCTCGCCGACATCCTCGCTCGCCACGAGGAGGAGACCCGCGAGCCGCTCTACCCGTCCGCCGACGAGATGGAAACGGCCGGGATCGACCTGGTGGCGTTGAACAACGCCTTCGCCAACGGGCTCGACTGCGTCCTCTTCGGCGAGGCGGTCGAATCCGGGCTGGACCTGGCCGACATCAACGGGCTGCTCGACCGCTACGACGCCGACGACCTGTCGGGCATGCTGGAAAACTACGTCGAAGCCCAGGCCGACGCCGACACGGACCCGGTGGAGCGCGCCTTCGAGCACGCTCTGGCGGTCGCCGCGAACTAAGGCGACGGACTGACTGCGACAGCGACGTCCCCATCGACGGGGACGTCGATTCTCTTTCATCACCACCATCTCTAGCTTGAGGGTATTCACATGGATTCCCGCGATTTCGAAGTCGAACCGGTCGGCTACACGTTCGTCCCGGGCAACATGCGTTTCGGCATCGTCTCCACGGTACCGGATGCGGTGGCGCTGGCCTGGCTGAAAAGCGCAGTGCCGGACGCCCCGGTCGCCGACCTCCGCGACTGGTCGTCCGGTCGCGCCTTCGTCATCCAGTCCGACCCGCTCGTGGTCACGGCGCTGCAGCGCTCCTTCCGCGGCGACTGCTTCTGGCTGATTCAAAAGGGACGGCCCAACAGCGTCGTCCACTTCGAGGGGCAGCACTACTCGGTCTTCCGGGTCAGCGACCGGTAACCATCGTTCTGTTCGAAAGTTGACGGCTTTGCCTCGGTGGCGGGCCAGCACAGTAACCTCTGCTTCAGAAAGGGCCCCCTATGTTGACCATGAAGGGTAAGGTGCTCGTGGTGGTGGACATGCAACCGGGCTACCGGCCCGACATGAACACCGCGCAGGTGGGGGCCGTGCAGAGCCTGATCCGTATGGCCCGCCACGAGGAGTGCGTGATCATCTTCCTGGAGTTCCTGGACGCACGGACGCTCTGGGAACTGCTCGAGCTGGTGCAACGCTACGACCAGGTCACGCGGCGGGTCAAACGGGACACAGACGGCTCGCCCGAGGTGATCGAAATCTGCGGCTCATACCTGCTCCTGGACTCTCTCGACCTGGACTTGGACGACGAGGAGAAGCCGGAGCCGCGCAAGTATGATGAATTCGTCGTTTGCGGCGTGAATACGAACTGCTGTGTCCGCGACACCGCGACCGGCCTGGCATGCAAGCTCTTCAACTCCAGGGTGGAAGTGGTGAAGGAGGCCTGCGGCTCCCGCGAAGGGAACAGTTGGGACAAGTTCCCGCAGCTCCCCAACCTGCAGCTCGTCTCGCTCGCCTGACCCTAACAACGAGGAGGTAAGAATGTGCGTCGCGCACCCGCCTTTCTATTAGTGGGCACCACTTTCCTTGCCGCACTCAACGAATTGAGTCGGCGGGTGGTGCCTTCTAACTGGAGGCTGCCATGATTGTCTTCCGTATTAGCGGTTCGCTCCCGGCATCCTGGGAGGATTTCATCTGCGTGGGCAAGGCTCACCCCAACATCACCCTCATGACTCGGGTCAACGCCGAGCAGTGCGGTGTTGAGGACAGCGACGGCTCCGACGGCTGGCTCGACCTCGTGCTCGATGTCGACACCATCTGCGAAGATGTGGCCCGCCTTGCGATCGCTGACGCCCTCGGTATCGACAATCCCGAGGACATCGTCATCGACCAGGACGGCTTCTGCCAGTCCGTCTAATCGGCCCGCCCAGAACGAACCGATGCGAGAAGGGAGGCGGCTCAACTTCGAGCCCGCCTCCCTGTTTTTCGTACGCACCCAAAACGTGCGTACCTTGCCTCCGAGGAGGTTCTGTTGTAGTTTCCGTAACCTGAAAGGGATCCAACCATGAAAGTGCTCATCATTCAAGACTTCCTGCCCATCGGTCGGCAGGAGACTGAGACGCTGCTCAACGCCGGCAACCAGGTCGTGTGGGTCACGGGCATCAAGGACATCAACAACCTGGTCGGCATCCTGCCGGACCGCACGACCACCCCGCTGGACACCGACTTCGACGTCGCCATCGTGGACGGTCAGTTCTACGGCCCGACGGGCAAGATCGAGAACATCGGCGTGCCGGTCGTGAAGCGCCTGGTCCAGGCCGGCATCAAGTGCATCGCCAACAGCTCGCAAGACCCCTTCAACGCCGAGATGGTGAAGGCCGGGGCGTTCCGCGCGATCAACCAGTTGGTGCTGTACACCTACCTGGTGGTGACCAAGACGGCGACCGCCGAACACCTGCTCCAGCCCACCCAGCAACTCGACAAGTTCTTCGTCATGGGTCTGCGGGAATGGGCGGAAGGGCCGGGCCTGGAACACCGCCACGCGGCCGAAGAGCAGCTCACGAAGGACGAGTGAGGGGCAAGCAACTCACTCAGATCGATGGACCGATTCCAACAGGACCGAGCCGATGGGACAGCATAAACTGTCCTAACCGGCTCTGGGTCCTGTTTTTTTCTCCTCATTAAATACTATATGTTATAGCTTTTCCACTACAGTCTATAATATGCCCAAACGTTAATGCAGAGTCACAGGATGTTTATGTCCGGTGGCTCCGCGTCAGGTTTTCTGCCGGTCTGCAATCTTGTATTCAATAAGACCTCCGTTGGGTTTTGGTTTAGACGGACAGCAGGTCGAGCCGCGCCTGGACGATGTCCTGGACGGCGACGTAGCCGACGCGCATGTCGGTGATGAACTCCGCACAAAGCTTGAGGTGCGCCACGATGGCGGCCAGGCTTTCCCGCGAGACGACGAAACCGTCCGCGTTCTCGAAGTCAGCCACCTCGCGCAGGGCGGACGTAACACCCATCTGCTGGACCATGTCAAACTTGACGCCCTTGCCGGCCAGTTCAGCCCGCAGTTCGTCCACGAACGTAGTCTGTATGTTCATGATGCACCAATCTTTCCTCGTACTTGGAGATTCTGAGAACAGTCAATCTCCAAGCCACGAGCTTAGAGATGGTCCCGCCAGTCCTGAACGGTCAGTTTCCCGACCTTTCTATCCCGGCGGTTGATTTCGCGCTTGCTACCACCATGCACACCGCTACCGGCTGCCGGATTGTGTCCCCGATCAATCTCCGCCTGCCGCCGAGCCTTTCGCTCACTGCGCAGTTGGTCTGATACGGTGATGGTTCCGCAGTGGTTGGATTCCTTCTTCCGTATGGTGGTCGAAACGGTCTTGTGCTTACGAGCCATGTTCTTCTAACCTTTCTCAATCGAATCGCGGTCGTCAACAAACCCTTGTCGTTGAGTCCGTTAGATCCTCGTTGTTGTTGGTTGGTTTGGGTCTATAGAGTGCTGGGTGAAGAGAAGAAGATATGCGTTCCACACTAGGCTTTTTGTGGCCCGCAAAGCAATCAACTGGAGAAGTGCGGAAAACACTATTCCCAGGGTGCTTGAGCGAGCTCGGACCTTTCCCAACAGATTAAATCGGAAGCAGATTCCTCGCAGAGAAACGCCTTTCGATATTTTGCAATCCTGAAGCGCTTTGCGACGAAGGCTCAATATTCTGGCAAGCTCTCCGGCAATGAAGCCTTCCAATCAAGACAGCAGCATCGGTCGGGGCCACTTTATGACGTTTACGACATAGGATTTAATTAAATCCTATGCTCTAGACGTCATATTTTGTGCCGCACCAATTCCGGTATTGACGAAAGTGATGGTTTTCACCGCCACTTCTCGAGGTGAGCCAGGGGGGTCGTTTGGTGAATTGAAAGCCCGCTCGGTTGGGCGGGACCTTGCTGCCGTATCGCAGCACCTCGTTGTCGCCAGCCTGGCCCGAGAGAGATGCCTCTCTTCGTCACTCTCGGCAGTTCAGCCGCTTCGCTTAGCCTGAACTCAAATTGGGACAGTTCAATGCTGAGCTTTTAGGATGCCCAATAAACAACGTTCAACTCAAAATCCATTTATATGGAAGCAGTACTCCGCGCTTTGTCTTTCCAGCAAAATATCCTTCTTTCTTCGACCGGCTGAGAGTTTCGACTACCGCCAAAAAATGCGACGCGCCAGTCCAACTACATATAAGGATCTAGAAAACCAGCTGCTCATGCGCAATATCATCATCCTTCAGGGTTCGCCATTAGCGTGCGATTGCAGAATATCCGTACTGCAACCTGATGCG
>CAYTDR010000374.1:4215-7425 GCA_964436185.1 uncultured Candidatus Obscuribacterales bacterium
TGTTAAACCGTGTTTAATGTTCCGCTCGATCCAACTACATTAAACGCCTGTAACCCTACCCTTTATTGGCTTTGAAGTGTTTGAAACGACCGCCAGTCCTTTATTAAGGAGCGATGCAACCGCCCACATTTAACTTGGAACGGCATGGGGCGGATGAGTAGGTTGGAGGCATCTCTTGTAAACCTACCGCTCACAGAAGGACTCCGAACCCCACAACCAATCGAACATTGCTCATCACAGCAAATTCGACATGCGCTTAGGCGTAAAAGGGGTTGGACTGCTTTCTTCTGAGAGTTTAGTAGAGCTTACGAGGAAGAGCTGTTGCTCGGTATACGCAGGGAACGGGTCCTTGGTATGCCGTCGACCTCTCAATTGAGATGGCCGACTCTCCTTCGCTAGCCGTCGCCGTGCACAGCGATTGGCTGGCTTCCAAACTCGTAAAGGAACTCCGACATGTCGAACGACAACACCGCCGCCACCACCGCCACCACCGCCGCCGCCTCGAACGGCAGCAACCAGGTCGTCAAGGGCCAGATCATCGCCGGCAAGGTCACCAAGCTGCTCAACGGCGGCTTCGCCTGCCTCGTCGAGCTCGGCAACACGGGCATCACCGGCCTCCTGCACAAGGACCAGATGGACGGGGGCACGCACCCCGGCCGCAAGACCAACTTCGGCGAGCTGAAGGTGGGCACCGAGGTCTGCGTGGAGGTCTACGACGTCCGCCCGTCGACGGGCCCGAACGACAACCGCGGCCGCGACAAGTACGACCTCAGCCTCAAGACCATCCAGGAGGCCGCCGTCCTCGCCGAGCTGAAGCCGATGACCGCCGACGCCGAGGGCACCAAGCTGACCACCGTCTTCGACCGCCTCAACGCCGAGGGCGGCTACGCGCTCCTGCGGGTCACCGAGGGCCCGGCCAAGGGCTACCTGGTGCTGCTGCACGCCACCGACTGCGCCAAGCGCGACGAGACCCTCGACGAGCTGGCCAACAGCGGCGACCGCCCCATCATCGTCGAGGTCAAGAGCATCGAGCAGCCGAAGGCGCGCAAGGACGACCTGCGCATCAAGGTGACGACCCTCGGCGACGCGCGCCGCGCCCAGCAGAAGGTCCTGACCGACACCACCAAGGTGTACAAGGGCACGGCGACCCGCCGCACCAACGGCGGCGTGGAGGTCGAGTTCGGCCCCGCCGACGCCCCGATGACCGGCATCCTGCCCAGCGGCGAGGTCCCCGCGGGCCTGCAGGTGGGCACCCAGGGCAAGGACGGCGTCCGCGTCAAGATCCTGTCCGTGGGCACCGGCCAGCGCGGCGGCATCGTCCTGACCCGGCAGGGCATCAAGTAACATGTCCTGGATGCTTACCAGCAGCTGATTCATAAATACGTCCTCTGCTGCTGGTAGCTCCAGGCATGTTCGGAAAGGAGCAAGGCGCCCCCACCAGGGCGCCTTCGCTTCTTTTCGTTGAAATCGCCTCTACGATATTCTATACTAGCTTTCGGGCTTTCCGGCTTTCCCCGGATACCGTTAGGCGAAAGAATCCGGACTCAAGAAACTCCCAACAAGTAATCTACTTAAAGACCTCAGCCAGTCTTTTCACCCCTTCCTCAATCCCCTCTTCATTCAGTTCGCTAAACGAGAGAATGAACTCGCCCTTGGGCGGGCGTTTCAAGTAATAGCGCCTGGTTGATTCGATTGCCACGCCTTTGTCCCGCGCTGCTTTGACTATCTCTGCATCTGATTGTTCGGAATCCACTGAGATAACTATATGGAGTCCGACACTCGAACCACGCACATTGGCTTTGGGGATATGCAGCTTGATTGCTTGTAAGAGAGCTTGTCTCCTTTGATTGTAGAGAGCCTTCATTCGCCTCAGGTGCCTTCCGAGGAACCCCTGGCTTATGAAGTTCGCCAGAGCGGCTTGAAAACGAACTGGCGGCTGATTAGTCGACAGCTCCGCCGCCTTGCTATAAACATTGAGCAAGCTCACCGGCACGACCAGGAAGCTGACTGAGATGGACGGAAACAAAAGACGTTTGAGAGAGCCCAGGTAGAGAACGTTATCACTCGAATCGCTGCTCTTGAGCGCCGGAATCGGTCTGCCCTCACTGACGAACTCGGAGTCATAGTCATCCTCTATAAGGAGAACCCCGTTTTCTCTCGCCCAGTCCAGAAGCTGCACTCTTCGTTTCAAGGGAAGGACGGCACCCGTCGGTAATTGATGGCATGGAGTGACCGCCGCCACTTTCAAGCGTTCGATCTTGCCGGCCAGAGAAAGAAGCCCTTCTATAGATACGCCATTGCTGTCTACAGGAATTGAAAGTGCCTCGACACCATACGCGAGGAAGGTGTTACGCAATTCCGGCACGCATGGGTCTTCGAACACCACGCTGTCACCGGACTCACAATGAATGCGGGCGATCAAATCCATGGCCTGGACATAACCGCTGAGAATCACCACCTGATCCTCTGAGCAGCTAACCTCTCTATTAGGAAGCACATACCTGGCGATCGCGCGGCGCAACGGCAGGTAGCCGCACGGATCAGGATCCTGCAAGAGCATGGAGGGATCGACGCGTTTCAGCTCTCGATTCATTACCTCCGCCCATTGAGTAATGGGCAGATTGGATACATCGGAATTATTGAGGAGAAAGCTGATCTCGACATCATCGGACAGGGAAAATCCGGCGGAACGCTTGCTCTTGGCAAAATTGCCGTACGCCGATAGTTTCTCCGCCACCTTTGGAAAGGTTTTCGCTTGCTTTGCCTGACCGATCTTGACGGTTCTCAAAACCTTGCTGGTCTCGAGCTCCTCCAGCTCCATTCTCACAAACGTACCGGAACGATCGTGGCTCTCTATATAACCCTCTGTGTGCAGTTGGGTATAGGCTTCTCTAACAGTCTTGCGGGAAACGCCCAGCTCGTCGGCAAGGACGCGGGAGGATGGCAGTTTGAACCCTGGTCTCAGGTAGCCCTCCTTCATTAGATTCCTTAGTTGCGTATAGAGTTGAAACCGTAGCTCCACGGTCGATTTGAGGTCGAGTTTAATGGCGCGAAACATACGTCCCTCGGGGTTAACTGGGCTCTTAAATGCAAGTAAAACTACTATTCCCAGATCTCCAGACAACTCCTCGCAGCATGCTGACTGAAGCAAAGACAAAAAATTACTAGCGAGCGTTCACCAACGATGCACCTGGCATAGCCGATTCCAAT
>CAYTDR010000375.1:0-7422 GCA_964436185.1 uncultured Candidatus Obscuribacterales bacterium
GCGCAGACTATAATTCCGAAGTACCTGTATACGGTTTGGCGTGATGACAATTCCATTCAATCGACCATTTTGCGACGAGCGCGAGCTCAACTACATTGCCGAAGTAATGCGGAGCTCGAAGCTTTGCGGCGACGGACAATTTACAGCAAAATGTCACAACTGGCTGGAGACGGTCATCGGCGCGAAACGGGCGCTATTGACCGCCTCGGGAACCGCGGCGCTTGACATGATTGCGCTCCTGCTCAATTTGCAGCCGGGAGATGAGGTAATCATGCCCTCATTCACCTTTCCCTCTACTGCTAACGCAGTGGTTCTGCGTGGTGCGGTTCCAGTCTTTGTCGATATCAGAAAAGACACTCAAAATATCGACGAGAGCCTCATAGAAAGCGCAATAACCGATAAGACCAGGGCAATCATGGTTGTCCATTATGCCGGCGTCGCCTGCGAAATGGATAAGATCATGGCGATCGCCGATAAGCACAACCTTCCAGTCGTCGAAGATGCCGCCCACGCGCTCAACGCAACCTATAAAGGACGCCAGCTGGGTACCATCGGAGCCTTGTCTGCACTAAGCTTCCACGAAACGAAAAACATCGCCTGTGGCGAGGGTGGAGCACTGTTGATCAACGACAGCTCGTTGATCGCAAGAGCGGAGATCATTAGAGAGAAGGGCACCAACAGAAGTCAGTTCTATCGTGGTGAAATCGATAAATATACATGGGTGGACATCGGCTCATCCTATCTGCCAGGGGAACTACAGGCGGCTTGCCTGCTTGCGCAACTAGAGAAGGAACCTGAGATTTACAAGGCCCGCCTGAATATTTGGAACTTCTATCACGAGAAGATGCAGAGCCTCGAAGAACGTGGACTATTGACGCGTCCGGTGGTTCCTGCGGATTGTGTGCAGAACGGTCACATGTATTATGTTTTGATGAGCTCGGGAGAAGAGCGAGACAGCTTTATTGAGCATATGGGTAAACGCGGCATCAAATGTCCGTTCCACTATATTCCGCTTCATGATTCGCCGGCCGGAAAACGCTATTCGAAGGCTCACGGCGACCTTTCCAACACATTCGAGATCAGCGAACGCCTGGTTCGCTTCCCGCTCTGGGTTGGACTTACGGAAGAGCAACTGGTGTTTATAACGAACGCCGTTGAAGAGTTTTTTGGCGGGCAGAAAGCCAGATCGGATGCGGACAGAATGGCTGTCTCGCGCAACGGCTCGGTATAGCTACAGGCTGGGGGTTCTTACAGAGATGGACAGAATTCAGCTAAATCGGAACACTAAGTGGAACTGGACCATTGGCTTGGTCGGGCTAGCGCTTGCCCTTGGTTCCGCCACTCTACAGGGTTGCACTGCAACGCAAGCAAAGACGAGCGAGCCGATAGCAGCACCGAATCTGGTGCGCGTAGGAATGCCGGAGGCGGAAATTCGCGCTGCTAATTCGGTATTCGTCTTTGATGAGGCGGGGCACTTCGGGAAGAAGACGCAGTACAACAGTGCCACCACCGATGCAACTGGGGCTTCGTCCGTGGTCCATTGCCGCGACGGAGTTTGCTTCGGGGTAGAGGTCAAGTATGGCGAAAACGGTATCAAGCGAACCGATGCTGTCGCCCTTATGCGTACATTGCTGTCGGTCGGGGACTCGGAGCCGATCGAGCATGACAATGCGGATATACGCAAGAACGATGCTACCAAGCGGGCAGAGTTCTTCTATTTCGAGAAAGACTTGAGGGGCGAGTTGCACTATGCGCTTGCGCCCATCAATCGCGTTAACCAGATTGCAGTTTGGTATGACCAACCGGCGGATGAGTAGCTGGAACAGTTCTGAGCGCCAGTCCTAGCTGCAGCTCCAAACCCGCGAAGTCACGCACGACCAGTGCCCTATAGGCGACGCCGGCTCCCCGACTGATTACCGTTCGATCAAAATGCAGTACCGAACGTGGTGATGATAAGAAAGCCGGAGTTCTGACCTTCAGGCGACCCGGCGACGCTGACATCGCTCGAGCCGCTTGGTGTCTCGAGTCTGAGTAGTTCGATCAAGCCGATAGAAAATCTTTAGTCGGGGTCTTGGGCACTATCAGCGGTGGCGTGAGCACGACTAGATCTCAGGGCATTGCGCAGCTTCCAGAGACGGCTGCGTTCGTAGAAAGAGATTTTTTCGTTGGCGTGATAGAGGTCTGAACGAACAGAATAAAGCGTGTCATTTGTTGTCCTCAATTCTCGTTTCAGTGATTGTACGCTCATCCACTGCTCCAGCCAGGTGTCCGCAAACAGTGATTCATCGGTGGCAAGCTGGAATGAATTCTGGGATGGAGAGAGCTTCTCGCATGCAGCTTCAAGATCAGTCCACAACTGGAAAACCTGAGGGAAAAGCGCTTTTATCGATTGGGGCTTGCCCGATCGTGAAGAATCTTTCTTCATCAGCTTCTCATCGACCACCTCATTGGACGGAGCGGTGAGATTGAACGAGAACTGCTCGTTCAATCGTTTGATAAAGAGGTCCGGATAAGCAGAAACCGCCTCAACACTGACAATCATTGATTGCTGTGGATATCTCTGTGCGAATTCGAGGCAGAGTCGATTGTAGAGAAACCACATGTCGAGCGCCAACCGAGGATTCTTTTGGAACTCCTCATCGCCGCGCCGATACAAAGAATCAATCACTTCCCAGGGAGAACGATAAAGAAAGATGAACGCAGCTTGCGGAAATCGCTCCTTCCAGAAATCCAGGAATAGTGTCGTGCGAGGATCTTTCCAGCCCCATGGATTGTCGTTTTGATTCGACTGAATCAGTTTTTCGACGGCCGAATTCTCAGCTTCAGACACCGAAACTGCACCGGGTGAGGTCCAGCCAAAGCGGCTGAAACCCTGGGCTAGCAATACTCGCTCGTGAAACTCGACGAAATCCAGATTCTCGAAAAATCCGCGACTGTTGACGCCCTCTTTTCCCGGCATCAAGCGACTACCCAGATCCACGCCCGCGGAGCTGAGGATCTCCGCTCCCATCGAGGTGCCGGATCGATGCATACCGCCGATTATTATGGGTTTCGTTCTCACGCCTTCATCCTTCATCTGCTCGATAAGCCTTGGAATAGCGACAATATCAATGGCAGTGCAATTAAAGTTAAACATCGCATAGTAGTGCACGCTGGCGATTTTTTCTTTAGAATTATCTCTCAAGAGAACAACATCTTCGCTGATTGAGACTGCCGGTCAGGTAAAATCTCAAGAGTTCCTGCAGAGCGAGCGCGAAGAGTAAATGGCTGAACGTCCGTTAATCTCTGTTTGTTTACCAACCTACAATGGTGAGCGCTTTTTGCGCGACTCCATCGAGAGCGTTCTCAAACAAACACACAAAAATTTCGAGTTGCTGATCGGCGACGACTGCTCGACAGACTGTTCGCAAGCCATCGTCAAAGAGTATGCGTTGCAGGACGATCGTATCCGCTACTGGAATAACTCCTCCAGACTGGGACTATTCGCCAATTACAACGAATGCATGCGTCATGTGTCCGGAGACTTCATCAAGCTCTTCGCGCAAGACGACCATCTCGAGCCGGAGAACCTGGAAGAGCTCGTCGCAGTTCTGCAGGCGCATCCACAAATTTCACTGGTCAGCAGCGCGAAGCACCTGACCACGGAAGGAGACATTGCCCAGAAGCCCACCTCTCTCTTCTCGGCCTCAGGACAGTTTAGCGGCACGAACATCACCAGACAGTTGCTCACCGGGTTCACGAATATCATTGGAGAGCCCAGCACCACGATGTTCCGGCGAGACAGCATCATCGATGACTTTGATACCACCTTCCATCACTTAGGGGACACTGATCTCTGGATCAAGCTGCTCAGTCGCGGTGATTACTATCATTTGCACAAACCGCTTTGCACTTTCAGACAACACCCTCAAGCTGCCACCAGCAGAAACGTCAAAGGTCTGTTGTTCGCTCTCGACCTGTTCAGGCTGGGCGAGAAGTATGAGAAGTTGTTGGCGGTTTTTGGCATGTCTCGTGATGAGTATCGACGCAGAACAATTCAGTGCCTGGTTTCCTTCCTGCAGGAGCTGACCAAGGGCGGTTTGACGTGGGAAGAGATCAAGTCGATTAACAGTTGCTCAGATAGCACCAACTCCGAAGATAGTTTGCGACTCCTCGAGATCGTTTATTTCAGCCTGTCTTATTCAGGAGAGCTGGAAAACAAGCTTGATATACAAAGCCAACAGCAGCGAAACGATTTAAAAGCGCTGGAGGATCAACTCTCGAGCGTTGTTAAATCGGAGTCGTGGAAAATTACTCAACCACTACGAGATGCAAAGAGCATCGTAGGCAGCATTCTGAACCCGCGAAGGTAAGTTCACAGTAGTAGATAAACTTGAATGCATTGCTGTTTCCTACCACCTTTGCTAGATTTCAGCAGATTACAGCCTTCTGGCAGTATTAGACGACTGGCAAAGCAAATCCAGGAGAGATGATGCAACATTCGACAGCGCCCCACCTGCTTGTGGATTACGACCGACTAAATCAATTGGCAGAGGAACATGCCGAACGGTTTCGCACTGCCGAGCCGTTCCCCCACGCAGTCATCGACAATTTTCTTCCGGAGCACGTGATTAGCCAGCTCGTGGAAGAGTTCCCGCTGCCGGATGCACCACTGGCGTGGCGAAAACATTACGTGGAGCCAAGACCCGGTCAAGTAGCTCAGGCAAACAAATTGGGATTCAGCGATTTGAACAAGCTGGGACCGAATATTCGCCAGCTTTTTTGGGAGATGAACTCCGCGCCATTTCTCAAGGCTATGGAAAAACTGTCAGGAATAGACGATCTTATTGGTGACCCGTGCCTCGATGGTGGTGGCATTCATCAAAGCATGCGCGGCGCAGTTCTGGCGATGCATGCGGATTTCAGCCATCATCCGGTGTTCAAGCTGGATCGCAGGCTGAACATCATTCTGTATCTGAACCCGATTTGGGACGACGAATGGGCAGGCCACCTCGAGCTTTGGGATAAGTCGATGACCACTTGCGTACATCGCGTAGCACCGCTATTGAACCGAGTCGTGATCTTCAGTACAACACAAACGTCTTATCATGGGCATCCGCAGCCGCTCAATACGCCTGACGGAGTGACACGCAAGTCATTTGCATTGTATTACTACACCAACGGTCGTCCTCAGGGCGAAAACGACGGCGAGCATGGAACGCTCTGGCAGAGACTTCCCGGTGAGACAAAGATTGAAGAGCCTGTCGTTGCGGATTCGGTGCAAGACTTCGCGCCTCAGCAAAATGCCGATGCTCCCTCTCTCAAAAAACGCTTAGGCAATTTAGCCAGTCGCCTTTTGCGTTGAGATGCGAACACCGTCATCAATCTGATAAATATCCGGGTTCAAGCCCTATAGAATCGAGACCGTTGATTCCAGGGAATACTGTGGATCAATACCTCTGCTACAGACATAGTTACCGACTATACTGTCATTAGCACATCCCCGGCATCACGAATGAGCAAGAAGGCAGAGCCGAGCCAAGACGAACAAGGCAGTAGACTGTTCAAAGAAGCCATCGACACACTCGAGGCCGGACTTTTCGATGATTCGGTGCCGATTTTCGAAAGTGTCATCAAGTCGCTCGGAGAGACTCATCATCTGAGCATTCTGTCGTACAAGAGTCTGGTCACCATAAGCTCCAATCGCGGCGACTTCGCAAAATCGCTGGACTGGTCGTTACTTCTCTTGGAAGCACAAGGAAGAACGCTTGGTTACAGCCATGCAGACACAACCAAAACAGTGAACAACATTTGCACCATGTGCATAACACTGGGCAAAAAAGACATTGCCGAGGAAGTGAAACAGTTGGCGAAGCACGCCAGCGATAAAGAAAAATCAAAACGGTCCAAACAAGTCAGAGAACTTCGCGCCCGAAATCCGCTGGAGGACGCCGAGGAGACGACAACGGAAGTCATAGAAAAGAACCCCAGTGTAGGCCAAGCGCTGGGGATGGTGAGCCGATCGATGCAGGATGTTGGATCGATCGTCGCTGTCGGTTTTGTGCTTTTGCTGGTCGCAGCCATTTTCGGACCGCTGGCGGCGTTTAAGTATTCATACACCGAGAGCACCTTACCATCGACGCTCGATTCTAAGAGCACATTTGTCTCTACCGACGGTACCACAAAGATCAACTTCCCTTCCGGCACAGAAGTCGAGCTTGCGGCTGGAGACAAAACGCTCAAGAGAACCTGTCGCTTCTACGGAACCGACTTCAGAGAGCTGGGAGATCTGTTGCTGTGTCAACTTCCGTGCAATGAGTACATACTCATCGCAACACGAGACAAGCTCATGGAAGGTAGCCGAACACGGCTCTACAAGACGGATTCAGCGGAGATGACGGTGATCAAACAGCGAAATAAGATCATCGATCTGGCGAGCGATTACTATTCAAAAAACGAGCTCTATCCTGACACTCTCGAGGAGCTGGGAGATGCGGGCTACGACAACCCGTTTACGCTCCGCAAGGATTATCCGCTCATTCAAAACATCTCCATTCCTGCTCAGAGCAACTTCGAGCAACTCTTCTCGAGTCTGGCGGAAGGCAGAAAATGGGAGGGAGAAGCAGCCCTCTATCCGGGCGCTTTGAACTGTGGTCATGTATCAAGCAAATTCACCTCAAGCGCTGCTGACTCATTTGTAATACATGCCTGTGATGGTGACGGTCGGTTATTTCGTCGCGATAAAGGTCCGTCTGTCGTTTTCCTGCAGCGAGGCCGGCGAATCGATCCTCAGCCGACCTATGTCCCTCCTCGAGATGCTGAAATCAGAGTCGTGACAGCAAATGAAGGACAAGAAGATCTCTTACTTATACTTCTCAGAACCAGACTGCTTGTCTTCTATTCGTTCGTTTTCCTGATTTTCCTTGTTGTAGGACTGAAGCTCAATAACAACAAAGGGAAGTATCTATCTATTGGTGTTGCGCTAATATCGCTCGCAGTAGGCTTGTTCGCAACGTTTTCACAGATATAGGCATCTGGCAACTTGGACATGATGCTAGCGCGATCAGCACTAATTCAGTTTCGGGTGTGTGAACGAACAAAGAAAGCAACCAGAACTGATTGCTTTCTTCGCAGCTATTTGAGTTCATTCCGAGCCAGGAGACTCAGGATCTAGATTCTAGGTCAGTCTTGCGACTTTTCTTCGTCCTCTGATCCTGCATCGTCCGAACTCTCCTCCGACTCATCGTCGGAGGCTTCATCTTCAGCAGCATCGGAAGTCTCTTCAGAAGCCGCTTCCGGGCTGACTTCAGAATCATCATCAGATGCCGATTCGTCAGCAGCCTCTTCTCCGCTGTCAGCGGCAGCCTCTTCTGTTGCCGCTTCTTCGGTTGACGCTTCGTCCGATGCAGCTTCACCTGCGTCTGCTGCTTCTTCTTCACCGGC
>CAYTDR010000376.1:0-7417 GCA_964436185.1 uncultured Candidatus Obscuribacterales bacterium
CATATAGTCATCCATGCCGGCAGCCAAACACGCTTCCCGGCTGCCTTCGATCACATTGGCGGTAAGAGCCACGATCGGTACATGACAGCCGGTTCTCTTCTCCAGGCGCCGAATCTGCTTGGTGGCGGCATAACCATCCATCTCAGGCATTTGACAATCCATGAGGATGATGTCGTACGGTCTGGCGTTGTACTCTTTGATCGCCTGCAAACCATTGACTGCGGTATGGCACAACATACCGAGGTTCTCCAATAGAACGACCGCGACGTGCCGGTTGATCGAACTGTCATCGACAACCAGAGCCAATCCTAGCGCGGTGGCCATTATCGTGTTCGACTGTGGCGCGCCGAATCCGTCTACCGTTCGCCGGCGTGTCGTGTGGGTCGGATCAACGTGTTCACCTTCCGGCTCCTCATCGAACGAATCAGCTCGATTGACTCCTGATGCCTTTTCCAGACAACCGAATAACTGGGCGCGGCTGAATGGGCGCCTGAGAATAGAACGAAACGGAGCCACAGTCGAAGTGCCATCATAGTCGGTGACTAGGACCGGATGATATTGAACCGGGAAAGCAAGCTCTTCGTCCGGCGAAATGAAAGTCGAGTCCATAAGCAGCACGGTCGGGCGACTCCCTCCATGCAACTCGGTTTCGACGAACTTCATCAGTTCGTCCTTAGCTTTGAAACTAGTAGTGTTGCAACCGAAATAGTTCAGATAGCGAGTGAGCACGTCGTTGGAATCGTAGTCGCGAATGCACAGCAGTGCTCGTATATCCGGAAACAGATTGGAGCTTGATTCACCACGCCGCCTGGTGGCGGGGAACGGACAAGTAAACCAAAAGCTCGATCCCTGTCCCTTAACACTATCAGCGCCGATCTCGCCACCCATGAGCTCGACCAGCTTCTTCGATATGCTCAAACCAAGTCCCGTGCCACCATATTTTCTGTTGATGGTGCCATCAGCCTGGACGAACGGTTGAAACAGCCGATGACGCTCTTCCTCGCTTATGCCGATTCCTGTATCCTCCACAGCGAATCTTACAGTCACCTCTCTCTCGCTTTCTGATACCAGGTGCACTCGAATGATTACTTTTCCCTTTTCAGTAAACTTAATGGCATTGCCTGCCAGGTTAATCAAAACCTGCCTCAGCCTCACTTCATCACCGACGACAGTGTCAGGAACTGCCGGATCGACGAAGGTCACGAAAAGCAGCCCTCCTTTCTGCGCCTGACTAGCCAAAAGTTTGCCC
Source organism: uncultured Candidatus Obscuribacterales bacterium (assembly GCA_964436185.1). GTDB lineage: Bacteria > Cyanobacteriota > Vampirovibrionia > Obscuribacterales > Obscuribacteraceae > CAYTDR01. Next base: position 1,250 of record CAYTDR010000376.1, read on the forward strand.
ACTCCTTCTACCACTTGCACCAGCCCAACCGGACCGTTCTCAATGACCAGACTGCCTTCTTCGATACTGGAGAAGTCGAGAATGTCATTGATGATGACCAAAAAGGCTCTGCCTGCATCTCTCATGACGAGCACGTACTCACGCACTGTCTGGCTCAACTCCGTTCGCAAGAGTGCCTCGACAATACTTAGTACGCCGTTCATCGGCAATCTTATTTCATTACTCATTTTGGCGACGAACTCGGACTTCATCTGCGACGCTGCCAGAGCCTGGTCCCTGGCCTTTTGCGCTTGAAAGCTGATCGCTTTCAACTCATCACGAACCTTCTCGAGCATTGCCAGCCGCTCCTGGTGATCGGAGTTGAGCTCTTGTGCTTCCTGTACAGCCAGTTTCCGCTTCAGATCCAGACTGCGAGACAAGCCCAGCGACCACAAGACAAAGAAGATAAACGACGCACTTATAGAAGTAGACATTAACGCCAGAGAAGAATCGGGACAGTACCAGTGTTGTTGCTCGCCCCATCGAAAGATGCCGGTCAATGCCGTTGGGACGACAAGAGCCAGAGGAAGCACCTCTCGAATCAACACACCGCCGGCAGTATTGGAGGAGAAAATCCAAACGAAGCCGCGCTCCGGTTTGGCCAGCAAACAGGCGATGCTCAGCGCGAAGTAACCAATTGCAGAATGGATGGGCATCGGGCTGAAACCCATTAACAGCGTCGCTTCACTATTGAAAACGAAGCTAATCATTACCCAGGATGAAAGCAATATAGGACCGAGAAGCAGAACCTGAGCCAACCTGATCTTCTCTTCTTTATCGCTCGTCAGGAAAGCAAACGCTAACCCGATGAACATAAAACAAAGAGCTCCCGGGGGAGATGTTCGATACTGGGAGGCCACCTTCAGGTCCGGAAGGTTCTGCCCCCAAACCAGCGAATCCAGGTCAAAAGGATAGTGAAAAATAACCTTGGCAAAAACTACTAAGGAAGCAAAGAAAATAGTGGATGAGATAATGACTAGTACTTGCTGTTCGGTTTCGTCATAAATTCCGTAGTGGGCAAGGAAGGCTGTTTCTAAACCCAGTACAACGAAAATAAGCGCCGGGGTCGGTGCCATGCTAGAAGCGAAGAGCGGGTGGTAGACGGGGAACACATTGACATTGAACACCGCCGCAAGATAGGAGGCCACTCCGAATAACGCGACCATCACTCCAAGAAATATTGCAAGACCTTTATAAAGTCGGACAATTCGATCGTTGAGAAATTCCATAGCTATTGTTCAATTGATTTGACGTCGAGCCTGGGAAAACGGACTGCCACCAGATATTCGATGAATCGTAATTGATGTGAACGTTCACCGACCATTCTGTTTTTGCTAAAAAACCACAAGAGATGCAAGATTCTACTAAGTTAAACACAGTAGAGCTCAAGAATCCAGGCAATCGCAATCAATTCAAAAGCAGTTTTTTTCTATGGTTTGTGATAATTTTGCAGATGTGCGCAGCCGATCGCGGTTGCCAAGACTCACTCATTGGAGTCGCAAAACACAATCGGGCGGAGGCAAAAGCCGAGTGAAGAGCTTAACAGTTCTCTTCAAAATCATCTTGTGCGTGCTGGTTGTTTTCTTAGCTGTAGTTCTTCTCATAGTTCTACATGCGCAACAGCTGCATGGGGATACAGTCAAGTCGCAAGAACGGCGCCACCGATCGTACAAACTGGCGGAAGAGTTGCGTCAGAGTTCCGATGATCTGACACGCATGGCTCGCAGTTATGTCTGTTCGAACGACAAGCAATATCTCGCCTACTACCATGAAATATTGGCTATACGCAATGGCACACAGCCCAGGCCAGCGAACTATCCGACTACATACTGGTATCTTTATCCTGCTGGTTCGATGAATTCCAGACCCGGCCCGGCAGTTTCCTTAGAGACGCTCCTTCGCAATGAAGGCTTCTCTTACAATGAGCTGACGCTGCTTCAGACCTCGCAACAGAGATCAGATCGCCTGGTCGATATCGAGGAGGAAGCATTCAATGCCATGATAGGCAAGTTCCAGGATGGTAAGGGCAACTACACCGTCAGCCGGGCGCCGGATCCGGAACGTGCCCATAACTTACTTTATAGTGCCGAGTATCATGCCGCCAAAGTTGGAATCATGGAGCCGATCGACAGGTTCTTGAAAGAGGTCGACGCGCGAACAAGCTTGGAGCTGGATCGCTTTCAGAAACAAGAGCTCCGGCACATTCGAATAACCATCGCGCTTCTCGGCGCATTTATTGTCATTGTTCCCTTCATGGGAATTCTAGTCCGTCGCCAGATCCTCATCCCGCTCAACAGGTTGGTTGAACGCGCTAAAGAGGTGGCGCAAGGCAACTATACCTCCGATCTGGAGGTTCAAGGAATTGAGGAATTCTCGGTTCTCAGTAGAGGCTTCAACGAGATGTCGACGGCGATCGAGCATGAGGTGACGGAACTGAAGAAACTGCAAGAGGCGCTCTCCAGTAGTGAGCTCAATTTGAAGCGCGCGCAGGAGATTGCGAAGTTTGGCAGTTGGCATATCGACTCTATGGAAATAATGCACTTTTCAGATCAGGCACATGGAATCCTGCATTTACCCGCTGGCAGAAGTTTGGATTACGACTCTTTCATGAATATTGTTCATCCCGAAGACAGAAATCCACTTCGAGCCGCCTGGCAAGCTGCAACAAAGGGACATCGATTGGATATAGAACATCGGGTGATCGCCTCCGGTGCCATCAAGTGGTTGCATTCTCGTGGTGAATTCAAAACAGACGACTCAGCGAAAATTGAATCGGGCGTTGGCACCATTCAGGATATAACCGAACGAAAACAAGTCGAGATGCGCGACAAGGGCAGAAGGTACATTCTCGAGTTAATCGCCAACGGTACCGACTTGCATATAGTTCTTGATACCTTGATCAACAACCTCGAAGATGAACTTACTGAGGCAATCGGTTGTGTAATGATGGCGTCGAGAAGTGGGCGCAGTTTGAGTCTCGCCGCCGCTCCCAGCCTTGACTCGAATCTGGTAATCGCCCTGGACGGCCTATTGATCGAACCAGGCTCTGCCTGCTGCGGCACCGCCGCCTTCACGGGAGAGAGTGTGATCGTCGAAGACGTTCGCACACATCCCAACTTCACGGGTCTCAGAGACGCCATCAGGGATGCCGAGGTAAAAGCCTGCTGGTCATACCCGATCATGTCGGCGAGCAACGATGTGTTGGGAACTCTAGCTGTCTACCATAAGCGCTTCTGTTCGCCATCCGGCGACGAGCAACGCATCGTCAACTCTTACGCCCACTTAGCCGGCATTGCCTTGAGCTCTGCGAATTTAGCGTTTCAGTCCTCGCCGCTCCGTCATGCAATTAGATAGCTGATTCTACAATGTTTCACAGACTGATCCTCTCACTTCTGATCATCACAGTTTTACAGAACGGTCTGTCCGCGGCAGCCTGGGCCAAAGGACTGTCGGTCTTGCGAATGAAAGCGAAAAGCGGCACTGAATATCACTTCTATGAGAAGAACGACCTCGACATCGGTTGGGAGATAAAGCGGCCGAGCAAAAGAGACGAGAAGATCAAGCTATGCATTCCGGCGGCGTTTACTTCCAAGACAGGCACCATTATCGGTATCTATTCCTACAAGGGAAGGATAGGCAACCGGCGAGGTATATCAAAACCGATAGGCGGAGCCTTACTTATCGATGATGACAAGTTCGAGATCTTTCCTAATATGAAAGGCGCGCACTTCACGAAGGAGTTCTTGACCTCGGTGGAGGAGCGCAAAGCTTCAATGTTCCAGCAGTTTCAACTGGTTGAGAAAGGATCGCCGGCGCAGTTCAAAGACAAACGACGATATCAAATGCGCGCTGTCGCAAAGTTCTCCAACGGCAGAGAGGGCATTATGGAGAGCGACTACAGCATCAACTTCAAGCGCTTCGTTGCCGATCTTGTTTCCTTCGGCGTTGAAGATGCAGTCTACACAGACATGGGCAGCTGGGATGAAGGTTGGTATCGAGATCCGAAGTCGGCGAACATCATCCCGATCGGAAACATCCGCACCAAAACCAGTGAGCAGACAAACTGGGTTATCTTTCGCGAGAAATAAAGACGAAAGGTCGTCGGCATTCTCGAGTTGACGAACCGTGGTGCTAAATCCGATCGCCACTATCATCGCTGTTACGAATGCCGCAAACGTCCCTATCACTTAAAGGGTGATCGAAGTACATACGCTAAGCGATGTATATTTGGTCCCTTAACAAGGTGTCGATGTCACATCGCTAACGATGAATGTTTCTCAACAGCCGACTGTCGTATACGCCACCAGGGGTGATGGTAGGCTCTGTTATTGGAACGTTCTTACCGTATCGTTGTTCGACCAGTTTCTTCACCAGCGGATCGCTGAGATCGAAGTCTCCAATCATTTTGACTTCGCCAACCTTCAGCCTGGTTGTCTCATAGAATGCCTTCCAAACCAGCTCAGAGCAATAGAGTTTGTCGTTGCCCCATCCGAACAAGTGATCGTAATCCTTGCCGACTTGATCTTTGAGATTATCATGCAGCTTTTGAAGAACCTTCGGAGTCAACGTAGTGTCTGCATCTCTCAGACGACTGACGATGTAGGTCTCACCACTATCAGGTTTATGAAAGTCTTTCAGCTTGGTCTTCGTAACCGGCTGTACAGCTTCGTACACGTACCAGTCATCACCTTCCTTGAACAAAACACCACAATGAGTCAAAGGAGAGTTAGAGACTTTCTGAATGGCCTTGCCTTCATCGAAATTCGAGTTAGACACGAATATGATATCACCGTCGCGTAGACTGCTTTCCGGCGGGATATCTTTGTTCAACTCTGTTTTCGCATCAGGACGTCTGTTTCGATGGCGGTGGCGGTCTCCATGACCTTCCCTATGCGAAGCGAGGACGGTTGATTCAGCGGCTTCCGGCGCGAAATTCAACTCTTCAACGGCTTCATTCTGCTGCGAAATTGGTGAGCGCCTACCAGCCATTGCAAGAGAAGTTGACACATCTAAAATAGCCGGGTCGAACTCCAGCACATCCGGATCATTGGATCTTCTTTCTGAGCTTCGGGTCATTGGATTCCCGTCGCCCATTAGAGAAAGTAAACATACGCTATCGTCTTGCTGTGCAATTTGACGCTGATCTGTGCCTCCATCAAGCGGAAAAGTTGTCTGAGGAGCCGAGCTAAGTACCTGACCTTCCATAAAGAACGCCTCGCAAAAAATGAGCAAAAAGTGAGCAGCCGGACGCTCGGCTCAACGCCGATAACATTACCCGAGACGATGGCCAATGCGATGTGGAGAGTATAAACTGCTGACCGACAATCTACTATCGTGTTTTTACGAGAGCCTATTTGTGATATCACATATAATTGAGCGCATGCAAAAGATCGTAGTAGCAGGCTTTATTGAGAAGGACGGAAAAGTTCTTCTAGCCAAACGACCGAAAACAAAACGAATCGGTCCTGACAAATACCATCTGCCCGGTGGCCATGTGGAGTTTGGAGAAGATCTCAAATCAGCTTTGCGCAGGGAGATTCTAGAAGAGTTTGGAATCGACATAGAGGTCTTCGAGCCTTTTTATTCATTCACTTATACAAGTGAGGATGCACATACAATCGGTCTGGTTTGCAGAGCAACGATAATCAATCCAGCGTCCGAGATTGTACTCAACGATGAAACGGAAGAGATAGCTTGGGCAAGCGAGATCGAGCTTCCCAATTACCTAGCTGACGATGACTTCAATCATGCCGCGGCAAAGTTGGGCTTTTCAATTGCTTAGCGGACGGTGAGGCTGGATTCCACTTTCTCGATTAAAAAACTTCTGTTAGCAAATACTGAATCACCACATCCGATAACTAGTGTGGTGAGAACCGAAAGGTATTCGCGCTGCATGATTTAATTTCTGGATCACCAGCGCGATTTGGACGTCAAAGCTGATGAATGGAGACTCCAAAACATTTCAAACAGCCAATCTCACAAAAAGGTTGGTCTTGTATGAGGTCGGCATGCCTTCTTTGATCGGACCGAAATCCAAGCATTTGTCCAAGAGCGACGTGTTGTGCAAGTCAACTCGCTTTATGTACCACCAATAGGCAAGGTACTTTTGCAAATATTTTCGAGCAATGC